>JAIXVH010000138.1 GCA_027483125.1 Acetobacteraceae bacterium
ACCAGCGCCCAGGCCAATATCCCCGCCGCATAGGAAACGCCCCATGGCCGTGACAAAAAAAGGCTTCACCCTGATCCGCAATGCCGGCCTGACGGATGCGGCCTTGCGCCGCGCGCAGCCGACCGATGTGCTGATCCAGGATGGCGTGATCCGCGAGGTCGGCGCCAACCTCTCCGCCCCCGAAGGTGCAACCATCTTCGACGCAACGGGACTGATCATCCATCCCGGCCTGATCAACGCGCACACCCATGGCCATGGCGGCCTGGCGCGCGGCCAGGTGGACAAGGTGACGCTGGAATTGCTGCTGGCCGCCGGGCCCTGGCTCTCGGGCGGCCGCAACCTGGCGGACAAGAAGCTCAGCACCATGATCTGCGCGGCCGAAATGGTCGCGAAGGGCTGCACCGCCGCCTATGACCTCTACTACGAATTTCCCCTGCCCTCGCGCGATGGCATGGATGCGGTGGCAGAAGCCTATGCGGATATCGGCATGCGCGCCGTCGTCGCCCCCATGGTGGCGGACCGCACCGTCTACGAAGCCATCCCCGGCCTGTTCGACGCCCTGCCGCCCGGGCTGCAAAAGGATGTCGAGGCGCTGCGTCTGCGCCCGGCGGAAGAAACGCTCGCCGCCATGGACGGCATCCTGAAGCATTGGCGCTGGAATGCCGCCGATGTGCGCGCCGCCGTCGCCCCCACCATCCCGCACCACTGCACCGATGCCTTCATGTGCGGCTGCCGGGATCTCGCGCGCAACCATGGCGTGGGCCTGCACAGCCATGTGGGCGAGAGCAAGGTGCAGGCGCTGACCGGCATCAAGCGCTACGGTCGTACATTGCTGTCGCACATGGACCAGCTGGGTCTGGTGGATGAGAATTTCACCGCAGCCCATGCCATCTGGCTGGATGATGATGACCTGCGCATCCTGCGCGATCGCGGCGGTTCGGCCGCGCATAATCCAGGGTCCAACATGCGGCTGGGCAATGGCATGTTCCGCCTGCGCCGCGCGATCGACATGGGCGTGAACGTCGGCATCGGCACGGATGGCGTGAACTGCTCGGACAATGGCAACATGTATGAGGCGATGCGCTATGCCTCCATGGTCTCCAAGGTGCAGTCACCCGATCCGCGCACATGGGCCTCGGTCGAGGAAGTGTATTCCGCAGCCACCCTCGGCTCCGCCCGCGCGCTGGGCTTCAAGGATGTGGGCGCCATAGCACCTGGCATGAAGGCTGATATCGTCTTCATCGATCTGCACAGCACCAGCTGGATTCCGCACAACTGGACCGTGAACCAGCTGGTCCATGCCGAGGACGCGACCGGCGTGAAGCACGTGATGATCGGCGGCGAATTCGTCTATTTCGACCGCCGCCACACCCGCATCGACATCGCCAAACTCGCAACCGAAGCCGAGGCCGCCCGCGCGCGGCTGGAAGAAGCGGCAGCGCCCCTGCATGCCCTGTATGAAAGGCTGGAACCGGTGGTCGCGAGCTTCTGCCCCGGGCTCGCGGCCCAGCCCTATCACCTCAGCCGTTATGTGTGCGAAACTCCCAACTCTGGAGTGTAGCCATGCCTGAATTCGTCGATCTGTCGCGTGAAATCCATCACCGCACGCCCACCCACCCCTCGCACCCGCCAGTGGTGATGGGCGTCTGGGGTGACCACAGCGAGAAGAAGGTGGCGGGCAACACGACCTTCACCTCGAAGGCGATGCACCTGTCCATGTCGGACCATGCCGGCACGCATGTCGATGCGCCGGTGCATTTCGACCCGCGCCCGGGCGCGGCCAGCATCGAGCAGATGCCGCTGTCGGATTTCTACACCTCCGCCTTCTGCATCGACCTCTCGCATATTCCGCTGAAGACGGCGGCCACGGTCGAGGAGGTGCAGGCGGCGGTCGCGGCCTCCGGCCAGACCATCCAGCCCGGCGATACCGTGCTGATCTGGCTGGCCACCAATGAACGCCTCTTCGGCAGCCGCGGTTACCTGCATGATTTCCCCGGCCTCTCGGTGCCGGCCATCCGCTGGCTGGCGGCGCAGGGCGTGAAGATCTTCGGCGTCGAGGCCATCTCCCCCGCGCCCGAAGGTGAGCCCAATTTCCAGGCGCATATGGTCTGCGCCGAGCTGGGCATCACCCATATCGAATGCCTGTGGAACCTGAAGTCGCTGATCGGCCGCGGCCGCTTCACCTTCATCGGCTTCCCGCTGAAATTGCAGGGCGGCACGGCCAGCCCCATCCGCGCGGTGGCGATGTTCCCGTGAATGCGCTGACCCCCACCAACCGGGCAGTGCCGGTCGAGGTGGTCTTCGATCTGGTCTGCCCCTGGTGCTACCTCGGCGTCTCGCGACTGATGCGCATGCTGGCCGCGCGCCGTGATGTGGCTGTGGCCATTGAATGGCGTCCCTTTCTGCTCAACCCCGACATCGCGCCCGGCGGCGTGCCCCGGCAGGATTATCTGGTGCGCAAATTCGGCGGCGAGGACCGTGCCCGCCGCCTGCACGGCACCATCGCCGAACTCGGCCGCGCCGAGGGCATCGGCTTCCGCTTCGACGCGATCCGCCGCGTGCCGCAGACGCTGGACGCACACCGCCTGGTGCGCTGGGCCGGGCGGCTGGGCAGCGCTGATCGTCTGGTGCTCGCCCTCTTCGCCGCGCATTTCTGCGAAGGCCGTGACATCGCGAATCACGACGTGCTGGCCGCGCTGGCCGGCGCCACCGGCCAGGACCCCGTGGCCGCGCGTGCCTTCCTCGGCACCGGCTTTGATGTCGATGGCGTGCATGCCGAAAACCTCCGCGCCCACCGCCTGGGCATCAATGGCGTGCCCTGCTTTGTGATGGCCGGCGGCCACGCCATCGCCGGCGCGCAGGAGCCCGAGGTGCTGGAACGCCTGCTGGATGTGGCGCTGGTGGAGAACTGGTCCGGCCGCTTCGCGGATTGAGCCAGTAGGGTGTCGTGCTCGCCCCGCACAGCGGGGCCAGCACCGGGGAAGGCCGCGCCCGCATGGCTGCCATCGCCGCGCGGAACATCCTGGATGGCCTGTATGGGCACCCCGATCCCGCGATGGTCCTCAACCCGGAAATGGTCACCGATTAACCGGCTGGTGAGATGCGGCTGCGATGATGCGGGAGGGCGCTATGGCGCCAAACGCACCGCAGCATGCGGTCCATGCACGAAAGACACCGATGCCGCACCCCCAGGACCGCTTCATCTTCCCCGACCGCGCCTATGCCCCGGGCTATGAACCTGCCGCCCCGCGCGAGGATGAACCCCTGCCCGAACCGATCATGACGCGCGACGACTATCTGCGCTTCGGCGCCATGGCGGCGCTGATCATGGCCGGCCTGGCCGCCGTCTCAAGCCTGATCCTGCCGGGTTGACTCGCGTCAGGCCGGGCGCCACCTGATCCGCATGGCCAGCGTCGAGATCTTCACCCAGCCCTTCTGCCCCTTCTGCGAACGCGCCGTCGCGCTGTTGCAGCAGAAGGGCGCCGATATGCAGGAACACAACGCCCCGCGCGGCAGTGCCGCGCGTGAACAGGCGATCACGCGCTCCGGCGGAAGGCAGACCGTGCCGCAGATCTTCATCGGCGGGCGTCATATTGGCGGCTGCGATGACCTGCTGGCGTTGGACCGCGCCGGCAAGCTGGATGCGCTGCTGACGGCTTAAGCCAGAAGGCGCAGCGCCGCGCGGGTCAGCGCGCCGTCGGGTTCAGCCAGGCTTGCGATCACGGTGAAGTGATTCTCGCCGGGCAGTTCCTCGGCACTCGCGCCCCAGGCCTGCGCCATGGCCTGGGTCTGCCCTCGGAAGGCTCCCGATTCGGCGCCACCCACCACCGCATGCATCCGGCCCGCAGGTGCAGGCATGAACAGCGGTGACAGCGCATGCGCCTCCTCCGCATCCAGGCGCAGCGCATCGCCGATGGTGGTGTGGCGCAGCGGCGTCACGTCGAACACGCCCGAGACCGGCAGCGCCGCCGGCACATCCCCACCCGCCAGCAGCATCGCCGAGAGATGCCCGCCCGCCGAATGCCCGAAGGCCAGCGCCGGGCCCGGCAAGGCGGCACAGGCGGCGCGGCATTGCGCCACGATCTCGCGCAGCGTGACCTGCGGGCACAGATCATAGCCCAGCACCGCCACCGCCACGCCATGCGCCAGCAGGCCGCGCGCCATATGCGAGAAGAAGCTCCGATCGAGCTTCTGCCAGTAGCCGCCATGGATAAAGAGCGCGACCGGCGCATCCGCCAGCCCGAAGATGTCCATGGCCTGGCGCGGGCTGGAGCCGTAGGGCTGCACGCGCGGCGGCACCACCTCGCGAAACGCCGCCGCATCACGCGCCCAGCCGGCGATGATGGCGGGGTGTTCCGGCACCCGCGCCGGGTTGTCGTATTCGGCCTGCAGCGCGGGGTCGTGGGTCAGGGCGTGGTCTCGATCACATAGGGACGGATCAGCACGCGGCGGCGGTCGCGCTGCGCCTGGGCCAGGGCTGTGGCCATGGCCTGGCGGAAGGCATCCTGCGTCTCGATCAGCGGCCGGCCAGGGCCGAGCAGCGGGCCTTCGCTGACGATCGCGACCAGCAGGTCGGTGCCGAAGGGCTCGCTGACCTCCCATCCCGGGAAGCCCGCGCGCGGCTCTCCCAGCCGCACCGTGGCCCCGGCCGCATGCTGGGCCGATGGCACCAGATGCGCGACCTCACCCGATTTCATCAGATAGGCCACGTAGAGATGCGCGGGCCAGTCGGGCATGGTCACGTCAAAGCGCAGCAATTGCCCAGCTCGCAGGGGCTGCGCGCCGGTCACGCGCACCTGCGGCGCGGCTTCCGGCGCGGCCAGCACCGGGCGCAGCAGGTCCAGCGCCGGGCAATAGGGGCCATCAAAGCTTTGCAGGGCCAGGCGCTGTGCGGCGGCGGGGATGTCGCGCGCGGCCAAAGCGCGGCGCAACGCAGCCTCACTGCCCTGGCGCAGCACGCCGCGCAGGCTGAGCCAGTCCGGCCCATCGGCCGCGGCGATCAGGCCGCAGGCGGGCGCCGCCGCGGCCTCAGAGGCAGCGGCGCGGAAATCCAGGCGTGGCGCCGGAAGGGCCGCGAATTGCGGGGACGGCGGCGCGGGCGTGGCAATGGGTGCCGGCTGCGGCGCGGCAGGTGTCAGCGCGGGCGTCGTGACCGGCGCAGGCTGTGGCGCGGCAGGCGTCAGCGCGGGCGTCGTGACCGGCGCAGGCTGTGGTGCTGCAGGTGTCAGCGCGGGCGTCGTGACCGGCGCAGGCTGTGGTGCTGCAGGCGTCAGTGCGGGCGTGGTGACCGGCGCGGGCTGTGGTGCTGCAGGCGTCAGTGCGGGCGTCGTGACCGGCGCGGGCTGTGGCACGGCAGGCGTCA
>JAIXVH010000487.1 GCA_027483125.1 Acetobacteraceae bacterium
CTGAAATCCACCTATGTCGAGGGCCTGTCCAACGCCATCGCCAAGGATGGCCGGGTGCACACGGATTTCGCCATGGCGGTGACCAGCACCGGCCGCCTCTCCTCCACCGAGCCCAATCTGCAGAACATCCCGATCCGCACCAAGGAGGGCATGCGCATCCGCGAGGCCTTCGTGGCCGAGCCAGGCCATGTGCTGATGAGCGCCGACTACAGCCAGATCGAGCTGCGCCTTCTCGCGCACATGGCCGATGTGCCGACGCTGCGCGAGGCCTTCGCGCAAGGCGATGACATCCATGCGCGGACGGCTTCCGACATCTTCGGCATTCCGCGCGCAGAGGTGGACCGTGAGGCGCGCCGCCGCGCCAAGGCGATCAATTTCGGCATCATCTACGGCATGTCCGCCTTCGGCCTGGGCGCGCAGCTGGGCATTCCGGCCGGTGAGGCGCGCGGCATCATCGATGCCTATTTCCGCCAATACCCGGGCATCCGCGCCGAGATGGAGCGGCTGAAGGAGGAGGCGCGCACCAACGGCTATGTGCTCTCGCCCTTCGGGCGGCGCCTGTGGATCCGTGACATCGCGGCCAAGGACCCGATGCTGCGCGCTGGTGCCGAACGCCAGGCGATCAACGCGCCCTTCCAGGGCGGTGCGGCGGAGGTCATCAAGCGTGCCATGGTGCGCCTGCCCGCGGCCCTGGGCGCCCTGCGCGCGCGGCTGCTGCTGCAGGTGCATGACGAACTGGTGCTGGAAGTGCCTGAGGCCGAGATCGACGCCACCACCGCCGTGCTGCGCGAGACCATGCAGAACGTGGCCACACTGCGCGTGCCGCTGCTGGTGGAAGTGGGGCATGGCCGCAACTGGGCGCAGGCGCATTGATGTTCAGCGCGGATGAAAAGCGCAGCCTGGCCGCCATTTCCGGCGCGCATGCGGTCAGCCACATCCATATCCTGGTGCTGCCGCCGCTCTTCCCGCTGCTGCGCGATGAACTGGGCGTGTCCTTCCTGGAACTCGGGCTGGCGATGACGGTGTTCAACATCGTCTCCGCACTCACCCAGGCGCCGACCGGCGTGGTGGTGGACCGTGTCGGCGCGCATCGGGTGCTGGTGGCGGGCCTCATGCTGGGCGGGGCGGCCTTCATCCTGGCCGGGCTGACCGGCAGCTATTCCATGATCCTGGTCGCCGCCGCCATGGCGGGGCTGGCCAACAGCACCTATCACCCGGCCGACTACGCCATCCTCGGCAGCAGCATCGCCGAGGACCGCGTGGGCCGCGCCTTTTCCATCCACACCTTCGCGGGCTTTGCCGGCGGCGCATTGGCGCCGGGCTTCATGCTGGGCGCGGCCTGGGCCTTCGGGCTGCATGGCGCGCTGATCGTGGCCGGGCTGCTGGGGCCGCTGGCCGCCCTGCCCTTGCTGCGCGCGGCGATGTCCGAACGCACCGCACCACGCGCCGCCCGCGCCCCCGGCCCCGCGCCACGCGTGCTGACCGGCGCGGTGATGGTGCTGTTCGTGTTTTTCATGCTGATCACGCTGTCATCGGGCGCGGTGCAGGGCTTCGGCGTGCCGGCCTGGCAGGAATTGAACGGCGTCTCGCTGACGGCGGCGAATATGGCGCTGACCGCCTGGCTCGCGGCGAGCGCCGCCGGCGTGCTGGTGGGCGGCTGGGTCGCGGACCGCACGCGCCGGCATGGCGTGGTCGCCGCCGGCGGCTTTGGTGCTGCGGGGCTGGTGTTGCTGCTGGTGGCGCTGGTGCGGATGGACGCGCTGATGCTGACGCTGTGCATGGCGGCGGGCGGCTTCCTGGCCGGGATGATCATGCCCTCACGCGATATGCTGGTGCGCGCGGCGGCGCCTCCGGGCCAGGCCGGCACGGTGTTTGGCATCGTCAGCACGGGGTTCAATATCGGCGGCATCTTCGGCCCGCCGGCCTTCGGGCTGCTGCTGGATCAGGGCCATGCGCAGGGCATGTTGCTGCTGGCGGCAGCCAGCATGGGGGCCGCGGTGGCGCTGGCGCTGTGGCAGGATCTGCGGGCGCGGAGCAGAAGGCTGGCGGCGGCCTGAGGCGTTGGCCAGGCCGATTCACCGATCAGGCTGTGCAGCCTGATCGGATCGGGCTCGGGCTTACTTCAACCCGGCGCAGAAGCGCTGGATGCGAGTGCAGGCCTCGCGCAGCGCCTCATCGCTGGTCGCGTAGCTGATACGGAAATGCCCGTCGAACATGAAGGCGCTGCCGTGCACGGCGGCCACCCCCTCTTCCTCCAGCAGGGTTTCCACGAAGTCCTTGTCGGTCTCGATCTTCTTGCCGCCCTTGCTGGTCTTGCCGAGGCACCCATGCACCGAGGGGAACACGTAGAACGCGCCTTCGGGCTTGTGGCAGCGAATGCCCGGTGCCTGGTTCAGCATCTCGACGACCATGTCACGGCGGCGCTTATAGACCGCGACCATGTCCTGGATGCTGTCCTGCTGGCCGACCAACGCCTCGATCGCGGCGGCCTGGCTGATGCTGCTGGTGTTGCTGGTGGACTGGCCCTGCAGCTTGTCCATCGCCTTGATGAGTGCAACCGGAGCGCCCGCGAAACCGATGCGCCAGCCGGTCATCGCATAGGCCTTGGAGCAGCCATTCATCGTGACCGTGCGTTCGCGCAGGCGGGGTTCCACCTCCAGCACGGTGGCGGGCTTGAAGCCGTCATAGGCGAGCTTCTCGTAGATGTCGTCGGTGAAGACCCAGACATCCGGATGGCGCATCAGCACATCGGTCAGTTGCTTCAATTCGGCCGCGTTATACGCCGCCCCTGTCGGGTTGCAGGGGTTGTTCAGGATGAACCACTTGGTCTTGGGCGTGATCGCCGCTTCCAGCTGTTCGCCGGTCATCTTGAAGCCGGCATTCTGGCCGCAGGGCACGATCACCGGCGTGCCTTCGGCGAGTGCCACGATATCCGGATAGGACACCCAGCAGGGGGCGGGGATGATCGCCTCATCGCCCGGGTTGATGGTGGCCAGCAGCGCGTTGAAGATCACCTGCTTGCCGCCGGTGGCGATGATGATCTCCTCCGGCTTGTAGTCGATGCCCGAGTCACGCTTGAACTTCTCGCAGACCGCCTTTCGCAGCGCCGGCGTGCCCGCCACATCGGTGTACTTGGTCTCACCGGCCTCGATCGCGCGGATCGCGGCATCCTTCACATTGCGCGGCGTGTCGAAATCCGGCTCGCCGCTCGACAGCCCGATGACATCGCGGCCTGCGGCCTTCAGGGCACGGGCCTTGGCGGTCACGGTGATGGTCTGGCTGGGCGCGATGCGGTCCAGGCGGTCGGCGGTCAGTTGCATGGTGGTTCCTGGCTGGAAAGGCGCCGGACCCTACTCCCGCGCGCTGCCCTCGCCAATACCGTGGCGCGCGGGCGCTGCCATGCTGTAGCGTGATGCCAACCGGCGCCACGCCGGGTGGTTGAGGGAGAAAACGCATGAAACGCCGCATGTTCCACGCTGGCCTGCTGGGCCTGGCCGCCCCCCGCCTGGCCGGCGCCCAGGCCGGTTTCCAGCCCATGCTCAACGGCCGCGATTTCACCGGCTGGTCGCCCATCGGCAACGCCAATTGGCGCTGGGAGGATGGCGCCCTGGTCGCCGATCGCGGCGTGGGCTTCCTGGTCACCGCGCGCGACTATGCGAATTTCCGCCTGCGCACGGAATTCTTCGCCGAGACCCACACCAACAGCGGCATCTTCATCCGCTGCAGCGACCCCAACACGGTCAATTCCAACAATTCCTACGAGGTGAACATCTGGGATGAACGCCCCGTGCAGCGCTACGGCACGGGCGCCATCGTGGACATCGCCGCGGTCGACCCCATGCCGCGCGCGGGCGGCCGCTGGAACAGCTTCGACATCACCGCGAATGGCGATGCCCTGACCGTGGTGCTGAACGGCCAGACCACGGTCAACGCCGTGCGCCATAGCCGCCACACCACCGGGCGCATCGCGCTGCAACATGCGGCCAGCGTGCCCGGCCCGGACGGCCAGCCCAATGACCGCGGGGTGATCCGCTTCCGCGGGCTGGAGATTCAGGTGCTGTAGCGCCTGATCGCCGCGGGCGCGCGGCGTGCATCAGCCGCGCAAAGCATTCACGCGCGTTCGATCAGCTCGATCTTGTACCCGTCCGGGTCCTCGACGAAGGCGATCATGGTGGTGCCGAACTTCACCGGCCCGGGCTCGCGCGTGATCTTCACGCCCTCGGCGCGCAGCGTGTCGCAGGTCGCCTTCACATCAGGCACGCCGATGGCCAGGTGGCCGAAGGCGCCGCCCATCTCGTAGCTGTCCACGCCGTAGTTGTAGGTCAGTTCCAGCACGCATTGGCTGGTCTCATCGCCATAGCCCACGAAGACCAGCGTGTACTTGCCCTCGGGCACGTCACGCCGGCGCATCTCCTTCATGCCCATCAGGCGGGTGTAGAAATCGACGCTGCGGTCGAGATTGCCCACACGCAGCATGGTGTGCAGCAGGCGCGGCGCGGTGGTCATTGGGGGTTCTCCTGGAGAAAGGCTTCGGGGTCGATGCTGATGATGAACAGGCCCGCCGCTTCGGCGGCAGCGACCGCTTCGTCGCGGTCGGCCAGCACGGTGCGGCCGGCCTCGATGGCGATGCCACGCAGGCCGGTGGCGATGGCATTCTGCACCGTCACGGGGCCGATGGTGGGCATGTCCAGCCGCGGATCCTGGCTGGGCTTGGCGAGCTTGACCAGCACGCCGCCCGGGCCTTCGCGCAGTTGTGCGCCTGCGCGCTGCAACATCGCATCTGTGCCCTCGATCGCCTCGATCCCCAGCACCAGCCCCTGCTGCACCACGCAGGACTGCCCGACATCGGAGGCCGCCATGGCGCGCAGGATGCCGATGCCGCGCGCGATGTCGTGCCGCGCGACGGCATCGGGTTCCGGCCCGACCAGCAGCCCGGCCCCGGCCATCAGATCAGCGCGCAGCGCCGCGACGGGGACGACCTGGAAGCCCTCGCTCTCCAGCACGGTGGTCACGCCGCGCAGCAGCGTGTCGTCGCCCATCAGCATGGCCTTGCCCAGGCGCGCGATCATGCCCGCGGTCCAGAGATCGGGCATCAGCGACAGCGGCGGCACGCGCCGCGCCGCACCGGACATCACCAGCTGCTTCACGCCATGCTGGCGCAGCAGCGCCAGGATGCGCCCGCCCGCGCCCACCCGCACCACCTCATGCGGGAATTCGGCATAGCTGGTGCCGTCGGCGAATTCCTTGATGATGACGACGAAGACCGGCCGGCCGGCCGCACGCGCATGCTGCGCAAGGCGCAGCGGGAAGGGGCCGCCACCGGCGAGGATGCCGATGGGCTTGCCGCTCATGCCTCTTCCTCTTCGGCCATACGGCCGGGGCGGACCATTTCGCGCTTGCGCTCGGGCGAGTTGATGAAGCCCAGCACTTCCTCGACCAGCGCATCGCCGGCATGGCGGGTGCTCGCCTCGGCCATCTTCTCGGCGAAGGTGCCGGCTTCCTTGAACAGCAGTCGGAAGGCCAGGCGCAGCGCCGCCAGGTTGTCCTTCTGGAAGCCGCGCCGGCGCAGCCCGATCACGTTCAGCCCGACCAGTCGCGCCGGCAGGCCGAAGACATTGGCGAAGGGCGGCACGTCATTGGTGACACCGGCAAGCCCGCCCACCATGGCATGGCGGCCGATGCGCACCAGCTGATGGATGGCCGCACCGCCGCCGATGAAGACCTGCTCGCCCACCCGGACATGCCCGCCCAGCATGACGTTGTTGGCCAGGATCACCCGGTCGGCCACGGTGCAGTCATGGCCGACATGGCTGCACGCCATCAGCATGCAATCGGCGCCCACGCGCGTCATGCCATCACCGCCCATGGAGCCGCGATGGATGGTCACATGCTCGCGCACCAGGGTGCGCGCGCCGACCTCCACGCCGGTCAGCCGGCCGTCATATTTCAGGTCCTGCGGGGCGAGGCCCACGGAGCCATAGGGCATCACCTTCACGCCCTGATGCAGCGTGGTGCGGCCATCGATCACGGCGTGGGAGACCAGTTCCACGCCCGCCTCCAGCACGCAATCGGGGCCGACCACGCAGAACGGGCCCACCTTCGCATCGGGCGCGATGCGCGCACCAGGCGCGATCACCGCGCTCGAATGGATGAAGCTCATCGGTCGCGGATCATCGCGGTGAATGTGGCTTCCGCGACAAGGTTGCCATCGACCATGGCCTCACCCGTGAACTTCCAGACCATCATGCGCTTCTGGGCCTTTTTCACATGCAGCCGCAGTTGGTCGCCCGGGGTCACGGGACGGCGGAACTTCGCGCTGTCGATCGACATGAAATACACAAGCTTGCCGCGAAATCCCTCGCCCAGCGTTTCCACCACCAGCACCGCCGCGGTCTGCGCCATGGCCTCCACGATCAACACGCCCGGCATCACCGGGTCGCCCGGGAAATGCCCCTGGAAGAAATTGTCGTTGATGGTGACGTTCTTGATGCCGGTGCAGCTGTCATCGCGGATCATGTCGACCACGCGGTCCACCAGCAGCAGCGGGTAGCGGTGCGGGATTGCCGCCATGACGGCATGGATGTTGAGCGTTTCGCCGGTCATTCTTTGTTGTCCTGCTTGGCGCGCGGCGTGGCGGCGAGCCTGCGCAGCGTCGAGATTTCCCGCATCGCCATGCGGATGGGTTGGGCGGGTGTGCCGAACATTTCCACGCCCGGCGCGACATCGACCATGATGCCGGACTGCGCCGCGATGCGCGCGCCGCGCCCCAGCCGCACATGGTCCGCCACACCGACCTGGCCGCCCAGGACCACCCGGTCCTCCAGCGTGACGGACCCCGAAAGCCCCGCCTGGCCGGCCAGGATGCAGCCCATGCCGGTGCGCGTGTTGTGGCCGATCTGCACCAGGTTATCGATGCGCGTCTGCGGACCGATCACGGTGTCATCCAGCGTGCCGCGATCGATGCAGGCATTGGCGCCCACCTGCGCGAAATCGCCCAGGATGACGCGGCCCAATTGCGGCTTGGTCACGAAGCGTCCGGCCTCATCGGCGAGGAAGCCGAAGCCCTCCTGGCCGACCCGCGCGCCGGGGTGCAGCACCACGCCCTCACCGCACAGCGCGTGGCTGATGCAGGCATGGGCCCCGATCACGCAGCGCGGGCCGAGCACCACGCCATCGCCCACCACAGCATGCGGGCCGATGGTGCAGCCAGCACCCACCACGGCACCCGCGCCGATCACCGCATAGGGGCCAATGATCGCATCAGCCGCCACATCGGCGTCAGGCGCGATCACAGCGGTTGGATGGCGGGTGGCGGCCGGCACGCGCTGCGGGTGGAACAGGGCGGCAGCGCGCGCGAAGGCCAGTTGCGGGTTGGCCACCGCGATGACGATGGCGCCTGCAGGGGCGCGCGCGGCCATCTCCGCGCGGAGCAGCACGGCGCCCGCGCGCGTGGCCGCCAGCGCCGGCGCCAGCTTGGGGCTGTCGATGAAGGTCAGTTCGTCCGGCCCAGCCTGGTCCAGCGCGGCAAGGCCCTGGAACAGCCGGTCCGGGTCGCCCGCTGCCTCACCGCGCACGGCGGCGAGGA
>JAIXVH010000239.1 GCA_027483125.1 Acetobacteraceae bacterium
GCACGAAGCCCTGCCGACGGGTCGCGCGGGCTGCCCCCTTACCTGCATTCTCGCGCGCCGCGGCTTCGATCCGAATGGTCTGGATCATGGCCAAACTCCTATATGTGTGGGTTTCCACCTGTTCGGGTGGCCGCGACCTCCAGGGGTGCCGCGGAACGGGGCGCTTAGCGCAGGCGAGCGGGCGCGGCAACAGGCAAGGCGCGACCCGCCCTCAGGGCAGCTCCAGCCCCAGATGGCTGGCGATGTAATCCCCGATCCCTGGCCAGGCGCGCCGCGCGGCGGCGGCATCGGCCGCGGCGCCAGCCGCATCGCCCTGGCGCTGCCGCAGGATGGCGCGCAGGCCCAGTGCCAGGCTTCGATCCGCCTGCCGTCGCAGCGCTTCGGCCAGGTCGGCGCTGGCGGCGGCGTGGTCGCCGCGCAGCAGCGCAAGCCCGGCCCGCGCGGCATGCGGCCCACCATCGCGGGCGGCGGCGGCGCGGATCGCGGCCTCGACATCGGCCTGCGCGGCCTCCGCCTGGCCCAGCCGCTGGTGCAACAGGCCACGGTTGGACAGGGCCAGGGCTTCATTGGGGGTGATGCGGACGACCTCATTATAGTCGGCGGCGGCCGCGGCGTAGTCGCCCTGGGCGGCGCGGATAATGCCTCGGTTGCGAAAGGCGGCGGCGAATTGCGGGTTGAGACGGACCGCCTCGCTGTAGTCGGCGAGGGCATCGGTGCGGTCGCCCTGATCGGCGCGGATATTGCCGCGGTTGTAGAAGGCGTTGGCGTCTCGTGGGTTGAGGCGGATGGCCGCGTTGTAGTCGGCGATGGCGCCGGCGCGATCGCCCAGTGCGGCGCGGGAAATGCCGCGGTTGTAGAAAGCGAGGGCGTCTCGCGCGTCGAAGCGTATGGCCTCGTTGTAGTCGGCGATGGCCCCGGCGCGGTCGCCCTGCGCGGCGCGCGCGGCGCCGCGCGCGCCAAAGGCACGGCCGAAGCGCGGCGCGAGGCGAATGGCCTCGTTGTAGTCGGCAATGGCCGCGCCGCGGTCGCCCTGATCGGCGCGGGCAAGGCCGCGGTTGTAGAAGGCGCGGGCCCGACTGGTCGGGCTCTCCGCGCCAGAACGGATCGCCCAGGTGCAGCCGGCGATCTGCGTGTCCAGCGCAATGGCCGTATTCTGCCGCGCGCACCACAGCCATGCCTCCTCGCGGGAGGACTGTGCGGCGGCAATGCCCGGCAGCAATGCCATGGCGATGATCCAGGGTCGCATCCGCGCCTCCGCCTCACGATGGGTGGAGGATAAGCAGAACCCGCACGAATGCGATGTGCGGTGCGACACAGGCCACCGGCTACAGCAACAGGCACAGCATGATGAAGGCGCCCGCGCGCAGAACCAGCCCCTGGCGCAGCCCCAGCAGCGCCGGCAGCAGCAGCGTCCAGAGCGTGCCGAGCATCATCACCAGCTGCCCCTCCGGCGGGCTGAGCCCGAGGGTCGCACTCCATAGCAGGCTGACATTGCGCACAGCCCCGGCCAGCGCGAAGCCGCGCGCCAGTTCCGGCTGTCGGCGCGCCGCCACCCAGCCGATCACGGCCCCGGCCGCAGACGCCACGCCAAGGCCCAGCAGCGCATCCGTCCATTGCCCAGGCGAGAGCTCGAGCCTGGTCAACCCGGCCGCCACCGCAAGCCCGATGCCCGCCAGCGCCAGCACCCCCAAGCCCCGCAGCGAGCGCGCATGTTCCTGCCGCCGCGCCCGCCCCAGCGCCTGGCGCAGCAGCAGCCCTGCCAGCGCCGGCAGCGCCACCATCAGCAACACCCGCAGGAACAAAGCGCCGGGGGCGATGGTCACGCCGTCCAGCAGCAGGGCCGCGACCAGCGGCGCGGTCACTGGCAGGGCGGCGAAGCAGAGCAATTGCGCCAGCAGCAAGGGCCGCACCGGCAGCCCCAGCAGCGATGCGACCAGCGCCGCCCCGCCGGCCGCCGGGCAGGCCGCGACCAGCACCAGCCAACCGCCGGCCAGCGGCACGCCAAACCCCTTGGCCAGCAGCAGCACCGCCAGCGGCGTGACCAGAAGATTGGTCAGCACGATCAACAACACGGGCGGGATTTCGCGCGCCTCCAGCCGGCCGGGCTCGGCCAGGCCGATGCTCATGGCCAGCAGCAGCGCGACGCAGGGCACCAGCGCCACCTCACCGGCATGGGCCAGCGGGGGCAGCGCCAGGCCCAGCAGCACGGCCAGCGGCGGGATGAACAGCCCCGCATCGCCCATGCGCCCCAGCAGCTTCAAGAGCCACGATCCAGTTCGGCGGCCAGAAACCGCGCGGCCCGGTGGGCAGCGAATTCCGCCGCGGCCGGCCAGGCCTCGGCGCGCAGCCGGCCGGGGCCGTCGGGGCGGGGCAGCATTTCGGCGCTGGCCGGGCCCACGGGGCGGATATCCCAGGCATAGCCGGCGCCACGGATGACGTGATGCGCCACCTCCAGCCCCTGGCCGCGCCAGGCCTCGGCCAGCTGCGCGCAGGCCGCAGGCGGGTTGGCGGGGTCGGCATCACCATGCATGAGCAGCACCGCCCCCGGGGCGGGGCGCGGCGGCGGGCTGGCGCAGCCGGGATAGAGCAGCACCGAGGCCAGGATCGGGCTGCCGGGCAGGTCGATGCGCGCGCCGCGGCCGCGGGCGAGCAGGCCGATGCGCCCGGCATCCACCTCGGGGCGATGCACCAGCGATTGCAGGATCGCGGCCAGATCAGGCGTCGGCCCCTGCGGTTCCACCACTGCGATGCCCGCGCCGAGCAGATGCTCGATATGGCGATCGCTGCGCATATCGGGGGCCGGCCCATCGGCCAGCATCAGCACCACCGGCGGGCGGTGATGCAGTGCTGCGGGCAGGTGCAGCAGCGCCGCGGCATGGCCCTCGCCCAGCCCGATCGTGGTGTCGCGTGCGGCGGCGGGCATCACGGCAAGGCACAGGGTCAGCCATGGGGCCAGGCACAGGCTTGTCAGGCGCATCGGTCTCTCCTGCGATGTCGGGCAGAGGAATGACCGGAGTTCGGCGGTGAAGTCCTGAAAGCGATCCGAAAGCGCGCTGGCGGCCGGACGAAATCGCCTGATCGGCGGGCACAGCTGCGTGAGGCCCGACACGCATCACCGGTATTGATGATGGTTTGTGCCAGTCTGCTGCGACATGATGTCGCAGTGCCGGCAACGGAGCACCCGATGACGAATCCTGTCCATGACGTGTTGCATTTCGACGATTTCGCGCTGGACACGATGAGCGGCACGCTGCGCGTCGCTGCCTCTGACATCATTCTGCGGCCAAAGACCGCGGCGGTGCTGGAACAGCTGCTGCGCCAGGCCGGCCGGCCGGTCCCGCGCGAGGCATTGCTGGATGCGGTCTGGCCCGGCATCAGCGTGACCGATGACAGTCTGACGCAATGCATTTCGGAGATCCGCCGGGCGCTGGGCGCCGCCGGCCCGCGCCTGCTGCGCACCCTGCCCCGGCGCGGCTACATGATCGTCACGACGCTGCATGTGGCGCCGGCCGCGCCCGCCCAGCTGCCGCCCGCATTGGCCCCGCCCGCCTTTGTGCCGCAGCCGGCAGCGTTGCCACGGCGGCCCTCGCTGCTGGCATCGGCAGCGCTGGCGGCCAGCCTCGCGGCACTTGTCATTGCCGCCGTGGCCTTGTTCGAGCCAGGGCCCGCGCCGGTCTCCGCCGCGCCCGCCATCACCACCGCACGCCAGGCGCAGGAGCTGATCGCCGAAGGCCGCGCGCGCCTGGCCGGGCCAGGCGCCCACGAGGCGCGGATCAGCGCCGCGATGCCGCTCTTCGAACAGGCCCTCGCGCTCGACCCACACTCGGCCGAGGCCGCGAGCGAACTCGCCTTCGGCCATGCCAACCGCGTCGCCTCGCGCCTCAGCACCGACCCCGTGGCCGACCTGGCCATGGCCGCGCGCTTCGCCGGGCGCGCCATGCAACTCGCGCCCGAGGCGCCAATCGCCCAGCACGCCCAGGCCGTGGTGCTGCGCCACCAGGGCCGCTTCGCCGAAGCATTGCCGCTGTTCGAAAGCGCCGGCCGCGACCCCGACCGCATGACCGCGCGCGCCGGGGTCGGGCTGATGCACCTGTTGCTCGGCGCGCCGGAACGCGCGGTGCCGCCGCTGGAAACCCTGCTGCTCGAGGCGCCGGAGCACCCCTTCGTGGGCACCTGGCGGGTCTATCTGGGGCTGGCCAGGCTGATGGGCGGCATTGGTGACCATGGTGCTTCGGATTTCGCGGCCGCCGCCCCACGCGGCACCATCCTCTCGCGCCCCGAGCGGCTGGCGCACCAGATGGCCGCGCTATCCCTGAACGGTGAGGCGCAGGCCGCCGCACGGCTGCGCGCACTGCTGGAACGGCTGGCACCGGAGATGCTGGCCGAGCCACCCAGCCGCTTCGCGATGTCGAACGAGCCTGCCTATCTGGCGCGCTTCGAGGAACGTGTCGCGACACCGCTGCGGCAATGGGGCTGGGCCGGGCGCTGAGCCGCGCGGCCCGTCAGGCCAAGCTGCTGGTCAGCCCGCGACCTTATCCGTCATCAGCCGCTGCATGCGGGCATGCAGCGCCTCGGGCGTGATCGGCTTGCGCAGCACCGCAATCGGGCCGCTCTCGGCGGCCTGCTCCAGATTGTCCTGGGCTTCCGCGACGAAGCCGGTCAGCAGGATCGCCGGCAGCCCCGGGCGCAGCCGCCGCGCGCGTTCGATCAGCGCCAGCCCGTCCAGCCCCGGCATCGACAGATCCGTCACCAGCAGATCAGGCGCCAGCCCGGTCTCCAGCGCACCCAGCGCCTCCAGCCCGCCGGCGGCGGTGTGCACGCCATGGCCGCGATCCTTCAGCCCCTGGCCGGTGACCGAGAGCACCTCCGGCTCGTCATCGACCAGCAGCACGCGCAGCCGGCGCAGCGTGACGGGCCTGGCATCGGCCGGTGGCAGCACGGAACTGGCCGCCGGCGCCTGCGGCAGCCACAGCGTGACCCGCGTGCCCTGGCCCTGCACCGATGCGATGCGCATGGCGCCGCCCGATTGTTCGGCGAAGCCCTGCGCCATGGCCAGGCCCAGCCCCGTGCCCTGCCCCTTGTCCTTGGTGGTGAAGAAGGGCTCGGTGGCGCGGCGCAGCGTCTGCGCATCCATGCCGCGACCGGTGTCCGAGGCCCAGAGCCGCACATAGCGCCCGGCCTCCAGCCCGATATCATTGTTGTCGGGGATGATCTCGGCAGCGCCGCCCAGTTCCAGCGTGCCGCCCTGCGGCATCATCGCATCACGCGCATTGATCGCGAGATTGACCAGCACCGTCTCGACCTGCGAGCGGTCCGCGAGCAAGGCCGGCACGCCGCGCGCCACCGCGATATTGACCCGGATCGAGGGGCCGAGGCTGTGCGTCAGCACCTCGCGCACACCCTCGAGCAGGCCGTCCACGGGCAGTGGTTCGGCGCGCAGGCTGTCGCGACGGGCGAAGGCCAGCAGGCGCCGGGTGACGCCGCCGCCACGCTCGGCCGCCTCCGAGACCAGCTGGGCCAGCTTGTGAATCCCCGGATCCTGGCTGCGCTTGCCGATCAGCTTGGCGCCCCCCAGCACCGCCTGGAGCACATTGTTGATGTCATGCGCGACGCCGCCCGCAAGCCGGCCCAGCGCTTCCATCCGCTGGCTTTCGGCCAGTGTCTCGACGGTGGCGCGGCGCTGTGCCTCGGCGGCGTCGAGCGCCGCGCGGGCGCGCCTGCGCTCCAGCACCAGCAGCAGCAGCATCACCAGCGAGGCCGAGAGCAGCGTGATGACCAGCGCCGCCAGGGTCGCAGCCCGGCGCAGCCCGTTCACCGCGGCCAGCTCCCGCTCACGATCAAGCGCCGCGACCACCACCAGCGGCGCACCCCGCAGGGCGCGGAAGCCGATCAGCGCGGGGCGGCCATCCTCGGGGTTGGTGATGTCCAGCTCGCCGCCGCGGTTCAGCCGGATGGCGCCCAGCACCGGGTGCGAGGGCGACAGCCGCTCCTCCCCGCCCGAGACCCGGGTGGTGGCGAGCAATGTGCCATCGCGGCGCATCAGCAGCCCGATGCCCGCACCGCCCAGATTCAC
The DNA here is from genome assembly GCA_027483125.1 of Acetobacteraceae bacterium. Lineage (GTDB taxonomy): Bacteria > Pseudomonadota > Alphaproteobacteria > Acetobacterales > Acetobacteraceae > Rhodovarius. The sequence goes on from JAIXVH010000239.1 coordinate 6,074, forward strand.
ATCGGCCATGGCCCGCGACAGCGCTTCGGCCGAAAGCGTGACCATCGGCACGCCGATGATCTCGCCCGCGCC
>JAIXVH010000348.1 GCA_027483125.1 Acetobacteraceae bacterium
AGCACCTGGCGGGTGAGGTGAAAGAATACCCCTGGGACCTGCTGGCCGGCGCCAAGGGCGTGCAGCTGGCCGAAGCGGGCCTGCAATCCTGGGCGGAGCGGCGGTGGATCGATCTGCCGGAGCTGTCCGTATGACCACGATCACGCTTCCGACGCCGGAGGGCATGCGGCCCTACACGCTGGGCGCACCGCGCGAGTTTCCGCGCGCGACGCCGCCCTTCCCGCGCGTCGCACTCGCCGCTGCGCATGTCGTGGCCGACACCATGGCCGAGCAGGATCCATGGCTGGATGCGAAGGTCGATTGGGACCGCACCATCGCCTTCCGCAAGCATCTCTGGTCGCTGGGCCTGGGTGTCGCGGAAGCCATGGACACGGCGCAGCGCGGCATGGGCCTGGACTGGACAGCCGCGCAGCAGCTGATCCGCCTGTCGATCGATGCGGCGAAGGATGTGCCCGGCGCGGTGGTCGCGTCCGGCGCCGGCACGGACCATCTGGCGCCGGGGCCCGATGTCACCATCGATGACGTGATCCGCGCCTATGAGGAGCAATGCGAAGCCGTCGAAGCCATGGGCGGGCGCATCATCCTGATGGCCTCGCGCGCGCTGGCCAAGGCGGCGCGCGGGCCCGCGGATTACGAGCGTGTCTATGCGCGCATCCTGGGCGGCGTGCGCCAGCCGGTCATCATCCATTGGCTGGGCGAGATGTTCGACCCCGCCCTCGACGGCTATTGGGGCCATGCCGACCACCTGGCCGCGATGGAGGTGGCGCTCAACGTCATCCATGCCCATTCGGCCAAGGTGGATGGCGTGAAGATCTCCCTGCTGGATGACCAGAAGGAGATCGCCATGCGCCGCCGCCTGCCGCGCGGCGTGCGGATGTATACCGGCGATGACTTCAACTACGCCGAACTGATCGCGGGTGATGACCAGGGCTATTCCGACGCGCTGCTCGGCATCTTCGATCCCATTGCGCCGGCGGTGGGTGGCGCGCTGGCGGCGCTGTCGCGCAATGATCTGAGCACCTTCCACGACATCCTGGCGCCGACCGTCCCGCTCTCGCGCCACATCTTCAAGGCGCCCACGCGCTTCTACAAGACCGGCGTGGTGTTCATGGCCTGGCTGAACGGCCACCAGGACCATTTCGTGATGGTGGGTGGCCAGCAATCCACCCGCAGCGTGCAGCATTTTTCGGAGCTGTTCCGCCTGGCGGACAAGGCCGGCCTGCTGCGTGATCCGGAGATGGCGGCGGCGCGGATGAAGACGCTTTTGGCGCTGCATGGTGTGGCGTAATGCGCCCGATCGCGAAGCACCGCAGACGCGCAGCGCCGAGGAGCGAAGCGTGAATCGGCCGCACATATCTCCGCTCTCGCTCAACACGGTGACGGTCAAGGAACGCTGGGGCCTCGCCGACTGCATTGAAGGCTGCGCACGCCACGACATCCCTGGCATTTCGCCCTGGCGCGACGTGCTGCACGCCATGGGCGTGGCCGCCGCGGCCAAGCACATCCGCGATGCGGGCCTCACCGTCACCGGCCTGTGCCGTGGCGGCATGTTCCCCGCCCCCGATGCCGCCGGCCGCGCCGCCGCCATCGAGGATAATCGCCGCGCCATCGACGAAGCGCATGCGCTCTCCGCGCAATGCCTGGTGATGGTCTGCGGCGGCCTGCCCGCAGGCTCGCGCGACCTGGCCGGCGCGCGCGGCATGGTGCGCGACGGCCTGGCCGCCATCCTGCCCCATGCGCGCGCCGCCGGCGTCACGATCGCGCTCGAACCGCTGCACCCGATGACCTGCGCCGATCGCTCCGTGCTCTCCACCACGGCGCAGGCGCTGGATCTGTGCGATGCGCTGGGTGATGGCATGGGCGTCGCACTCGACTGCTACCACATCTGGTGGGACCCCGAGGTGGAGCGCCAGATCGCCCGGGCCGGCGCGCGCATCGCCGCCTTCCACGCCTGCGACTGGCTGGTGCCCACCACCGATCTGGTGTTCGACCGTGGCATGCCCGGCGATGGGGTGATCGACATTGCGCATCTGCGTGCCTGCGTCGAAGCCGCGGGCTATAACGGCTTCACCGAGGTCGAACTCCTCTCCCGCCGCTGGTGGGCGGAGGACCCCGACCAGGTGCTGACCATCATGAAAGACCGCCACAAGGTCTGACCACGGGAGAGAAGAATGTCGACACGTCGCACGCTGCTGCTGGCCGCCCTCGCCACGCCCGCCATCGCGCAATCCTGGGCGCCGGAACGCCCGATGCGCATGGTCGTGCCCTTCGCGCCTGGTGGCGCGACGGACATCGTGGCGCGCGTGCTGGCCGAACCCATGGGCACGCGCCTGGGCCAGCCGATCGCGGTGGAAAACCGCACCGGCGCCGGCGGCAATGTCGGCGTGGAGGCCGTGGTGCGCGCGGCCGCCGATGGCCACACGCTGCTGATGGGCACCACCGGCACGCTGACCATCAACCAGCATCTCTACAGCAACATGACCTTCAACCCGGTGGCCGATCTGGCGCCGGTGGGCCTGGCTTTCGGCACCGATCATGTGCTGATCGTGAACCCCGGCGTGGCGGCGCAGACGGCGCAGGAATTCCTCGCACTGGTGCGCGCGCAGCCGGGGCGGCTGTCCTATGGTTCGGGCGGTTCGGGCACCTCGACGCACACGGTGGCGGAACTGTTCAAGCTGGTCGCGCAGGTGGACATCCAGCACGTGCCCTATCGCGGCAGCGCGCCGGCGCTGAACGACACGGTGGCCGGCAATGTGCAGGTCATGCTGGACCAGATCGCAAGCGCCTTGCC
>JAIXVH010000406.1 GCA_027483125.1 Acetobacteraceae bacterium
GAATGCTGTCGCGGTCGATCGGCGCGCCGACATCGATCATGAAGACGCGGCCGTCGAAGATGATCTGGGCGCAGTGGGCGGCATCGGCCACAGCAGGCTCTCGTGTGCCGTAGCCCTTGTCGCCCAGCAGCGTCACGCGTGCGAGCCGCTCGACAGCCGCGGCTTGCGCGCCAACCAGGTCGGCGAGCATCGGCGTTGCACCCTCCGCGTCTGTCGCCGCGCCACCCCGCCACAGCGGCAGGCTCGCATTCAGCCAGGCCTTGGCATTGGCCGCATCGCCCTTGGCATATTCCGCCCGCACCGCGCGGATTTCCTGAATGAAGGCGATGGCCCAGTCGATCCGCTCGGCATTCACATCGGCCGTGGCGAAGCCGGGTGCTGCGGGCCAGGCCTCGGTCACCAGCCCCACCGCATCGCCATAACCAAGCTGTTCCCACAATTCGGCCGTGACGAAGGGCATGACGGGGTGCAGCAGCTTCAGAATGGCGCCGAGCGCGTATTGCGCGGCACCCTTGATCTGCGCCTGTTCGGCACTCGCCTCGCCCTGCAACACGGGCTTGGCCAGCTCGATGAACCAGTCGCAGAAGGTGCCCCAGGTGAAGGCATAGACGCTGTTCGCATAGTCATCGAAGCGGAAGGCATCGAGCGCCGCCGTCGCTTCCCGCACCGCGGCATCGGTCTTCTCGATCAGCCAGCGGGCCAGCGGCGCGGTGGCATCCTCGCGCGTCCAGCCGGCCTCGGGGCGGATGCCGTTCATCTCCAGGAAGCGTGCGGCATTCCACAGCTTGGTGGCGAAGGCGCGGTAACCCTCCATGCGCTGTTCGGACAGCTTGATATCCCGCCCCGGGCTGGCCAGCGCACACAGGGTGAACCGCACCGCATCGGCGCCGAAGCGGTCGATCAGTTCCAAGGGGTCCATCACATTGCCCTTGGATTTGGACATCTTCGCACCCTTGGCGTCCCGCACCAGGCCGTGGATCACCACGGTCTCGAAGGGCTCACGGCCCATGCAGAACTCGCCCATCATCATCATCCGCGCGACCCAGAAGAAGATGATGTCAAAGCCCGTCACCAGCACATTGGTCGGGTAATGCTTGGCCAGCGCCGGCGTCTGCTCCGGCCAGCCCAGGGTAGAGAAGGGCCACAGCGCGGAGCTGAACCAGGTGTCCAGCACATCCGCATCACGGGTCAGCGCAACACCCGGCGCCTGGGCCTGTGCCGCAGCCTCATCGCGCGCCACGATCACCTGGCCATCAGGCGTGTACCAGGCCGGAATCTGGTGCCCCCACCAGAGCTGGCGGGAAATGCACCAGGGCTGGATGTCGCGCATCCAGGCGAAGAAGGTGTTCTCCCACTGCTTGGGCTCGAATCGCACGCGTCCGGTCTCGACGCTCTCGATGGGCTTCTGCGCCAGCGTCTTGGCATCGCAATACCATTGCATGGTCAGGCGCGGCTCGATCGGCACGCCGGAGCGGTCGCCATGCGGCACCTGATGGGTATGCGCCTCCACCAGCACGAGATTCCCGCGCGCTTCCAGCTCGGCCACGATGGCGCGGCGCGCATCGAATCGGTCCTGGCCTTCCAGCCCATTCAGGAAGGCATCGCCGGCCCCGATCTCGGCCAGCGTCACGCGCCCCTCGGCATCCAGCACGCTGGGCATGGCCAGGCCATGCCGGCGGCCGACTTCAAAGTCGTTGAAGTCATGCGCGGGGGTGATCTTCACCGCACCCGTGCCCTTCTCAGGGTCCGAATACTCATCGGCCACGATCGGGATGCGCCGGCCGACCAGCGGCAGGATCGCATGGCGGCCGACGAGCGCCTTGTAGCGCTCATCCTCCGGGTGCACGGCGATGCCGGTATCGGCCAGCATGGTCTCGGGGCGCGTGGTGGCGACCGTGATCTCGCCGCCGCCCTCCACCTCATAGCGGATATGCCAGAGCGAACCCTTCACCTCCCGCGCCTCGACCTCGAGGTCGGAAATGGCGGTCTGGAAGACCGGGTCCCAGTTCACCAGGCGCTTGTCGCGATAGATCAGCCCCTTCTCGTGCAGGCGGACGAAGACCTCCACCACCGCGCGCGACAGGCCAGGGTCCATGGTGAAGCGCTCGCGCGGCCAGTCGAAGGAAGATCCCAGCCGGCGCAGCTGCCGGGTGATGGTGCCGCCCGATTCCTCCTTCCAGGCCCAGACGCGGCGAAGGAACTCGTCCCGGCCCAATTCGCGCCGCCCCGGCTGCTGCGTGGCCGCGAGTTGCCGCTCCACCACCATCTGCGTGGCGATGCCGGCATGGTCGGTGCCGGGCATCCACAGCGCATCGCGCCCCTGCATGCGGCGCAAGCGGATCAGCACATCCTGCAGCGTGTTGTTCAGCGCATGGCCGATATGCAGGCTGCCTGTGACATTGGGCGGCGGGATGACGATGGTATAGGCCGCGCCATCACGGCCGGCATTGAAGCAGCCGGAGGCTTCCCAGCGCTGGTACAGGCGGGTTTCGAAGGCCGCGGGGTCGAAGGTCTTGTCGAGCATGTGCGCCAGTCACAATACCGGGCCGCGCCGGTCAAGGGCTTCAGCGCCGGGTCAGGTTGCTCGAGAGCAGCAGCACGCAGATCAGGCCCGAAATCAGAGAGAGCGTCCGCCCGGTATCCGGCGGGTCACCCGCCGCCCAAAGGCCCAGCGCGCCCACCGCAACACCCGCGGCACCGATCCCGGCACCGATCATCACGATGCGCCAAAGATCGGGCTTCACTCAGCCAGCCTTCGCCAATTGGTCGAAGGCCTTCAGCCGCGCGATCAGCGCCGGCATCTCGCGCAGCGGGATCATGTTCGGCCCGTCCGAGGGTGCGGCATCCGGGTCCGGGTGGCATTCGATGAACACCGCCGCACAGCCCACCGCGACCGCAGCCCGCGCCAGCACAGGCGCGAATTCCCGCTGCCCGCCGGAGGATGTGCCCTGCCCGCCCGGCTGCTGCACGGAATGGGTCGCGTCATACACCACCGGATAGCCGGTGCGCGCCATGATCGGCAGCGCGCGCATGTCACTGACCAGCGTGTTGTAGCCGAAGCTCGCACCGCGTTCGCAGAGCATGATGCGGGTATTGCCGGTGCTGGCGATCTTGGCCGCGACATTGGCCATGTCCCACGGCGCCAAGAACTGACCCTTCTTCACGTTGATCGCGGCACCGGTTTCGCCGGCGGCCAGCAGCAGGTCGGTCTGGCGCGAGAGGAAGGCGGGGATTTGCAGCACATCCACGGCCTGGGCTGCCGGCGCGCATTGCTCGGCCGCATGCACATCGGTCAGCACAGGCATGCCGGTGCGCGCGCGCACCTCAGCCAGGATGGACAGCCCCTGTTCCATGCCGATGCCGCGCTGGGCGGAGACGCTGGTGCGGTTGGCCTTGTCGTAGGACGACTTGAAAATCATCGGCACGCCGGCCTCGCGCGCCATGGCGGCGATCGCGTCGGCCACTTCCAGCGCGTGGTCGCGGCTTTCGATCTGGCAGGGGCCGCAGATGAAGGCGAGCGGCAGGGTGTTGCCGATGCGAATATCGCCGATCGCGACCGGGTTGGACGGGTTCACCAATAGCTCTCCATCAGGGCGCCGGCCCAGGCCGGTTCATGCACAGCGCCGCGCGGCGCGAAGCCTTGCATCCAGGGCTTGATGTCCAGCACCGGCGTGCCATCGATCGCGTCCAGCCCGGCCAGATGCAGGCGCGTTCCATCGAGCCGCAGCACCCGGCAGATGGTGCTTCCCAGATGGTTGGGGCGGTCCTTGCCGCGCTGCGCAAAAATGCCGACGCGTGGCCAGGCGCTGTTGCCGCGCGGGTGGCGCGCGCCGTGTTCGGCCCGTGCCGGGTCGGCGCGATGGAAATGGAAGATCACCTCGACATGCGAGAAGCCATCCAGGCCCAGCAGCGCATCAGGCCCGAAGCGCGAATCCAGTTCGACATGCGCGACCTCGGCATCCCAGGCATCATCCTCTGCGGCGTGGCGGCTGCCGCGGACGATGCCGATGGGATGCAGCGTGATCATACCAGCCGTGCCTGCTTCACCGCCGCCCCCACGAAGCCCGCGAACAAGGGGTGCGGCTCAAAGGGCTTGGACTTGAGTTCCGGGTGATACTGCACGCCGATGAACCAGGGGTGGTCCGGAATCTCGATGATTTCCGGCAGCGACCCATCCGGCGACATGCCGGAAAACCGCAGACCCGCGGCCTCCAGCCGGTCCTTGTAGGCGATGTTCACCTCAAAACGGTGCCGGTGGCGTTCCATCACCGAGGCAGCGCCCCCATAGGCAGCACGCACCAGCGAGCCTTCGGCCAGCACGGCCTGATACTGCCCGAGCCGCATGGTGCCGCCGAGATCGCCGCCGGCCTCGCGCTTCTCCACCCGGTTGCCGCGCGTCCATTCCTCCAGCAGGCCCACGACAGGCTCCGCGCAGGGGCCGAATTCCGTGCTGGACGCACCTGGTATGTTCAGAAGGTTCCGCGCCGCCTCGATGCAGGCCATCTGCATCCCGAAGCAGATCCCGAAGAAGGGGATGCGCCGTTCGCGGGCAAAACGCACCGCCTCGATCTTGCCGCCGGTGCCGCGTTCGCCAAAGCCGCCAGGCACCAGAATGCCATGCACGCCCTGCAGGCGGCGCACGACTTCATCCTCGCCACGCTCGAAGATTTCGCTGTCCACCCAGTCGAGCTTGACGCGCATATTGTGCGCAATGCCGCCATGGGCCAGCGCCTCGTTCAGCGATTTATAGGCGTCCAGCAGGCCGGTGTATTTGCCGACCACGGCGATCGTGACTTCGCCTTCAGGGTTGGTGATGCGCTCGACAATGCGCTCCCAGGCATCGAGCCGCGGCTCACCATAGATGCTCAGGTTGAAATGCCGCAGCACTTCACGGTCCAGACCTTCGGCGTGATAGGCCAGCGGCACCTGGTAGATGCTCTTCGCATCATAGGCCGGGATCACGCTTTCGGGACGCACATTGCAGAACAGCGCGATCTTGCGGCGTTCGTTTTCCGGAATCGGCCGGTCGCAGCGGCACAGCAGCACCTGCGGCTGGATGCCGACGCCCAGCAGCTCCTTCACGCTGTGCTGCGTGGGCTTGGTCTTCAACTCGCCCGCGGCGGGGATGTAGGGGACCAGCGTGACATGGACGAACATGCTGCGCGTCGGGCCCAGCTCATTCGCCAACTGCCGCATGGCTTCCAGGAAGGGCAGGCTTTCAATGTCGCCCACCGTGCCGCCCACTTCGACCAGCACGAAGTCATAAGCGTCAGTGTCGGCCTGCACCGCGTCCTTGATGGCGTCGGTGATGTGCGGAATCACCTGCACTGTAGCGCCCAGGTAGTCGCCGCGGCGTTCCTTTGCGATCACCTCGGAATACAACCGACCTGTGGTCCAGTTGTCGGCCTGGTTTGCGTGCACGCCGGTGAAGCGCTCGTAATGGCCGAGGTCCAGATCGGCCTCCGCGCCATCATCGGTCACGAAGACCTCGCCATGCTGATACGGGGACATCGTGCCCGGATCGACGTTGAGATAGGGGTCCAGCTTGCGCAGCCGCACGCGATAGCCGCGCGCCTGCAACAAGGCCCCGAGGGAAGCCGCTGCGATGCCCTTGCCAAGCGAGGAGACCACGCCGCCGGTGATGAATACGAACCGCGCCATGGGAGGCCGTTGTAACCACACGCGGCGCGCCGCGAAACCCCCTCAGATGGAGGGTGACGTATGCGCGGAATGGGACTCTTATAGGAGCCTGTTCGGAGGAATCCCCATTGCTCGAAGGCGCACGCGTGCTGGTGGCCGAGGACGACCCGCTGATCGCCATGCTGCTTGACGACGCGCTGACCGAGGCCGGCGCGCAGGTCCTGGGCCCGGCCGCCAGCGTGGATGATGGCCTGGCGCTGCTGACCGCGCAGCCGCATGTGGCCCTGCTGGACCTGAACCTGATGGGCGAGACCTGCCGGCGCCTGGCCGATGCGCTGGCCGCGCGCCGCATTCCCTTCGCGATCGCCAGCGGCGAGGCGGTGGATGCGCCGCTGCCCAGCCACAGCGGCGTGCCCACGCTGCACAAGCCCTATTCGCCCGATGCGGCGGTGGCGCTGCTGGCGCGGATGCTCGCGCGGGGTTGACGCGGCCGGCCTGCGGGTTTGCCATCCATGGATGGATCCCATCACCCTCGAAGTGCATTGGTCGCGCCTCATCTCCATCGCCGATGAGGCCGCGACCGCGCTGCTGCGCACCGCCTTCTCCACCATCGTGCGCGAGAGCAATGACTTCGCCACCGTGCTGATGGATGCCGAAGGCAATTCGGTGTCGGAGAATACCGGCGGCATCGCCAGCTTCTCCTGCATATTGCCGCGCACCACGCGCGCCTTCCTGGCGCGATTCCCGGCCGATAGCTGGCGGCCGGGCGATGTGGTCATCACCAATGACCCATGGCTCGCCACCGGCCATCTGCCGGACATCACCGCGGTTTCGCCGATTTTCCATCGCGGGCGTCTGGTGGGTTTCGCGGGCTCCATCGCGCATAGCCCCGATGTCGGCGGCGCGCTGTGGGGTGCCGATTGCCAGGAGGTGTTCGAGGAAGGCGTGCGCATCCCGCCGCTGCGCATCATGCGCGAAGGGGTGTGGAACGCCGATGTGCTGGAGATGTTCCTGGCCAATACCCGCGTGCCGCGCCAGGTTCAGGGTGACCTGGAAGCGCAGATCACCGCGAACCAGGTCTGCGCCGCGGGGGTGGCGGAATTCCTCGATGATTCGGGCCTGCCGGACCTGGCCGAACTGGGCGCGGCACTGGCGGCACGCACCGATGCGGCGATGCGCGCGGCGATCACCGCCCTGCCCGATGGCGACTACCACGCCGTGCAGGAGGCGGACGGCTTCGATGCCGAGAAGACCCGCATTGTCTGCACCGTGCGCATCCGCGGCGATACGATGGAGATCGACTACGAAGGCACATCCCCGCAGATCGCGCGTGGGATCAACTGCGTGTGGAACTACACCCATGCCTATTCGGTCTATCCGGTGAAATGCGCGCTCGATCCCTTCACGCCGCGCAATGAGGGCAGCTACCGCGCCATCACCGTGCGCGCGCCTGAGCGCAGCATCCTGAACCCGCTCTACCCCGCGCCGGTCTCCGCGCGGCAGTTGACGGGCCATCTCCTGGCGGGCGCGATCTATCGCGCGCTGGCACCCGTGATGCCTGAGCGCGTCATCGCCGATTGCGGTGGCGCGCCCACCATGCGCTGCCTGTTCTCCGGGCTGGATCGCAATGGCGATCGTTTTTCGCAGGTTCTCTTTGCCTCTGGCGGCATGGGTGCGGCGCCGCATCGCGACGGCCTGCCCACGACGGCTTTCCCCACCAATGCCGGTGCCGGTTCCATCGAGGCCTTCGAATCGGTCGCACCCCTGGTGGTCTGGCGCAAGCAATTCCGTCCGGACAGCGGCGGCGCCGGCCAGTTCCGCGGCGGCCTGGGCCAGGAGGCCGAGATCGAAGTGCGCGCCCCCGCGCCGCTGCGCCTGTCGCTGCTGTCGGACCGGCGCGAGCACCCCGCTCTCGGCGTGCTGGGCGGCGCGCCGGGCGGTTGTTCGGATATCCGTATGAGTGACGGCACGCGCCCGCATCCGAAATCGCGCACCACCATCGGGCCGGGCATGCGCCTGACCATGACCTATGCCGGCGGCGGCGGCTACGGCCCGCCCGCGGCACGCCCAGCAGCGGCGCTGGAGGCCGACCTGCGCGATGGTGTCGTGACGCGGCCGGAGGACTACGCATGACCAGCGCGGATGACGCAGCGCCGCGGGCGCGCAGTCTGAATGAGCCGGTGCAAAGCCCCACCGCGCGCATCGGCGTCGATGTCGGCGGCACCTTCACCGACCTGGTGCTGCATGACGCAGCCCGCGGCATCACCCACACCGGCAAGCTGCTGACCACGCCCGATGACCCGTCCCGCGCCATCACCGAGGGCGTGGCCCGCATCCTGCGCGAAGCCGGCCTGACGCCCGCCGAACTGCACAGCATCGTCCACGGCACCACGCTGGTCACCAACACGGTGATCGAGCGCACAGGCTGCAAGGTGGGCCTGCTGACCACCCAGGGCTTCCGCGACAGCCTCGAGATCGCCAAGGAAATCCGCTACGACCTCTACGATCTGTTCCTGGATCCGCCGCCCTTCCTGGTGCCGCGCTGGCTGCGCCGTGAAGTGCCCGAACGCCTCTCCGCCGATGGCGAAGTGCTGCTGCCGCTGGACGAAAGCGCACTCCTGGAACAGGCGCGCTTCCTGGTCGAGAACGGTGCCGAGGCCATCGCCGTCTCCTTCCTGCACAGCTACCGTGACAGCCGCCACGAGGAGCGCGCCGGCGCCCTGCTGCGCGCCGCGCATCCGGGCATTCCCATCACCCTCTCATCGGCCGTCGCCCCGGAAATCCGCGAATACGAACGCACCAGCACCGCCTGCGCCAATGCCTATGTGCAGCCGCGCATGCAGCGCTACCTGACCAAGCTGGAGGCCGATCTGCGCGACACCGGCTTCACCGGCGCGCTCTATGTCATGCTCTCCGCCGGCGGCATCGCGTCGCTGCGCGAGGCCAAGGAATTCCCCATACGCCTGATCGAAAGCGGGCCGGCGGCGGGTGCGATGGCCGCGGCCTTCATCGCGCGCAAGGCGGGGCTGGAGCACGTCGTCAGCTATGACATGGGCGGCACCACGGCGAAGATGTGCCTGGTCGAGAACGGCGCGCCGCACCGCAAGCATGATTTCGAAGCCGGCCGCGTGCGCCGCTTCGCCAAGGGCTCCGGCCTGCCGCTGAAGGTCGCGGTGGTGGACATGATCGAGATCGGCGCGGGCGGTGGCTCCATCGCGCGCGTGGAAGCAGGCTCGGGCCTGATGAAGGTGGGCCCGCGCAGCGCGGGCGCGGTGCCAGGCCCCGTCTGCTATGGCCGCGGCGGCACCGAACCCACCGTGACCGATGCCGACCTGCTGCTCGGCCGCCTCGACCCAGCGCATTTCCTGGGTGGCGAAATGGCGCTCGACCAGGATCGCGTGACGCGCGTGGTCGAACAGGGCGTGGCCGCCGCACTCGCCATGCCGGTGGCCGACACCGCACTCGGCATCTCGCGCATCGTCGATGAAACCATGGCGGCGGCCACCCGCATGCACCTGGCCGAAAAGGGCCGCGACCCGCGACGCTACACGCTGGTGGCCTTCGGCGGCGCGGGGCCTGTGCATGCCTGCAACCTCGCGCGCCTGCTCAAGATGCGGCGCGTCGTGGTGCCGATCGGCGCGGGCGTCGCCTCCGCACTCGGCTTCCTCGTCGCACCTCCCGCCACCGACGCCGTGCGCAGCCTGGTCGCGCGCCTCGAACGCCTGGATTGGGACCGTATCAACAGCCTCTACGCCGCGATGCGCGCCGAATGCGAAGCCCTGCTGGTCGAAGCCGGCGCCGCGCCCGATGCCATCATTTGGCAGGCGGTGGCCGAGATGCGCCATGTCGGCCAGGGCTTCGAAATCCCGGTGCCGCTGCCGGGCCTCGTGCTCTCCGCCCATGACCTGCCGGCGATCCGAACAGCCTTCTTCACCGCCTATCGCGAACGCTTCGCGCGCATCATGGAAGACGCGCCGATCGAGGCGCTGACCTGGCGCCTCTCCGCCGCCGCCGCACCTCAGGACATCTCGCTCGCCCGCGCGGCGACCGGCGCCAGCGCGACACGCGGCACGCGCAGGCTGCGCACCGAGACCCATGGCGAAGTGGCGGCCCAAGTGCTCGACCGCTACGCGCTTGCCCCAGGTGCGCGCATCCAAGGCCCTGCCCTGGTCGAGGAACGCGAGAGCACCACCATCATTCCCCCTGGCGCCGTCGCGCAGGTGGATGACATGCTCAACCTTGTGATCGAACTGCCATGAGGAACACCATGCGCATCGCCCGCCGTGCCCTACCCTTCCTGGCCTTGCCCGCATTCGCGCAATCCGACTGGCCGAACCGCTCGGTCAGCGTCGTCGTGCCCTGGCCCGCCGGCGGCTCGACCGACGCGCTGGTGCGCACGCTGACGCAGCACCTGGCGTCCAGCACCGGCCAGTCCTTCGTGGTGGACAACCGCACGGGCGCCACCGGCACGGTGGGTCACGCCTTCGTCGCGCGCGCCCGCGGCGATGGCTACACGCTGCTCGCCGGCACCAATTCCACCTATGCCATCGCGCCGCATCTGATGGGCACCCTGCCCTATGATGACAGCGCCTTCGCACCGATCATGCTGATGGCAACCAACCCGCAGCTGCTGGTCACGCACCCCGCGCAGCCCTTCCAGAACCTGGCGCAATTCCTGGCCTTCGCGCGGGCCAATCCGGGCCGGCTGTCCTTCGCCTCCTCGGGCAATGGCGGCACCAGCCACCTGGCGACGGAACTGCTGATGCAGATGGCCGGCATCGAGATGCTGCACGTGCCCTATCGCGGCGGCGGCCCGGCCGCGCAGGCGCAATTGACCGGCGAGGTGCAGGTGACCTTCGTCGATGCCATCACCGCCATCCCGCACATGCGCGCGGGCACGATGCGCGCACTCGGCGTCTCCACCGCAGAGCGCAGCGCACTCGCGCCGGATGTGCCGACCATTGCTGAAGGCGGGCTGCCGGGCTTCGAGAGCAGCACCGATTTCGCGCTCTTCGCGCCGGCGGAAACGCCCGCGCCGCTCATCGCGCGCATCCATGCGGTCTTCGCCAACACGCTGCGCGATGCCGGCGTGCGGGAGAGGCTGCTGGCCCAGGGCATGACGCCGGTGGTCGGCGCGACCGCTGATTTCCGCGCCTATCAGGCGCGTGAATCCGCCAAATGGGGCGCGCTCATCCGCGCCCGCAACATCCGCGCCGGCTGATCAGGAACAGGTGACGGTCACGTAGCCCGCGACCTGCCCGCGCGGGATGGAGGGGCGCATCTGCCCCGCGGCCTGGCGTTCGGTCGCCAGCCGCACGCGCGCGCGGCCCATGGCGCCCAGGCTCACGCGCGCCGGATCGACCGAAGCCGTCACCCCTGAAGGCGCATTGAACTGGATGGTGGCGGTGAGCGAGAGCCGCTGCGCATCGGTGCCGCTGACGAAGGCGTAGTATTCGACGTAGTTGCCCTGCCCGTCGCTCGCGCCGCGATAGCCGGCATTCACCTCGACGGCCCCGCCGCAGAAGCTGCGGGTCTGGGCCATGGCCGGGCTCGCGGCCATCAGCGTGGCGGCCAGCATGATGATGGTCTTGCGCATCAGTATCTCCTTCATGGCGCATGATGCCCCGACCGCCGGCAGGCCGCCAATCGGCGCGGACTATGCCGGCGGTTGCCCGCGCCTATCGCCGCGCGCATCCTGAAGCGCAACAAGCCCTGAGGAAGCGCCATGCCCTACACCGTCGGAGACCTGGTCGCCGAATTCATCGCCGCCATCGGCGTGCGCACCGCCTTCGGCATCGTCTCGGTGCACAATATCCCGATGCTGGACGCGCTCTCGCAGCGCAATGCGGTGCGCTATGTGATGGCCCGCGGCGAGATGGGCGGCGCGCATATGGCCGATGCCTATGCGCGCGTCTCCGGCGGGCTTGGCGTGCTGTTCAGCTCGACCGGTCCGGGTGCGGCCAACGCCATGCCGGGCCTGGTGGAGGCGCGCTTCGCAGGCTCGCCCGTGCTGCACATCACCGGCCAGACCGCGACGCGCCACATCGACCGCGACATGGGCACTGTGCATGACGTCCCGGGCCAGACAGCCATGCTGGATGCCGTGTGCAAGCAGGCCTTGCGCATCCGCGCGGCCGATCAGGCGCTGGGCGTCCTGACCGCCGCCGCCACCGCCGCCCTGACCCCGCCCATGGGCCCTGTCAGCGTTGAAATCCCGATCGACCTGCAACGCGCCGAAGTGCCGCGCCCGGACTGGTCATCCTTCGCGCTGCACATCCCCGCGCCCATGCCGCCCGACCCCGCGGCACTGGCCGCCGCAATCTCTCTCCTGTCGCGCGCCGAGCGGCCGATGCTGTGGCTTGGCAATGGCGCCAAGGGCGCGCGTGATGCCGCGATGCGCCTGCTCGATCTGGGTTTCGGCGCGGTGCATTCCTGGAATGGCCGCGGCATCGTGGCCGAGGACGACCCGCGAAGCCTGGGCGGCCTGCACGGCAATGGCAGCGCGCCGGTGCGCGATTTCTACGCGACCTGTGACGCCATGCTGGTCGTGGGCAGCCGGCTGCGCGGCCATGAAACCCAGGATTTTTCGCTCCCCCTGCCGCGCCCGCTGATCCATGTCGATGTGGACGCCGCCGCGCGCGGCCGCACCTATGCGAGCGACATCTTCATCCAGGGCGACGCCGCACTGACGATGCACGCCATCGCCGATGCGCTGTCACCCCGCACGCCCGCCCTGCAGGCCGACCTCGCGGCGCTGAAGCCGCGCGCCTTCGCCGCCTATGCCGCCGGCCTCGGCCCCTATGAGACCTTCCCCGAAACGCTGCGCGCAGTGATGCCGCGCGATACGCTCTTCGTGCGCGACATCACCATCAGCAACTCCGCCTGGGGCAACCGGATCTTCCCTGTCTTCGGCCCGCGCGACGCGGTGCATCCGGTCGGCGCCGCGATCGGGCCTGGGCTGCCTTTGGGCATCGGCGCGGCCCTCGGCGCGCCGGGGCGCAAGGCACTGGCGATGTGCGGTGATGGTGGCTTCGCCATCAACCTGCCCGAGCTGTGGACCGCGGTGCAGGAACGCGCCGAACTGGTGGTGATGGTGATGAATGACCGCGGCTACGGGGTGATCCGCCACATCCAGGATTTCGCCGCCGGCCGGCGCTTCTACCACGACCTGCAAGGCCCCGACCTGATGGCGCTGGCGGCGCTGGCCGGCCTGCCGGGCATGCGCGTCTCCAGCATCGCGGAATTCGGCCCGACACTGGCGCGTGCCTTCGCCACCCCAGGCCCGGTGCTGGTCGAGATCGACATGTCCGCAATCGGTGAACACCCGCCCTACGCGCCCTATGACCAGGCGCGCAAAGCTTAGACCGGTTTCACAGCAATCATATGCGGTTCAACCGGTCTAGCTCTTTGCTTTGCCGCATTTTCCGAGTCGCTACGCGTATCCGCTTCGCTTGAAAATGCTCTAGCGTCAGGTCGGCTTCTGTGGCCCGCGACCGCCACGGCCCTGGCCCGGCGGGTCCTGCGGATCGGC
>JAIXVH010000065.1 GCA_027483125.1 Acetobacteraceae bacterium
GCGCCAGGCGGCATCATCGGTGGTGCCGAAGGTGGAGACGCGGCCCTGGCCGGCATTGTTCACCAGCAGGTCGCAGGCGCCGCCCCAGTTGCTGACGGCAGCCGCGAAGGCGGCGACTTCAGCGGCGTCCAGCACGTCGCAGCGCATCACCAGTGCTTGTCCGCCGAGTGCAGCGCGCGTGGCGACCAGCCGGGCCGCGTCACGCCCGCAGACGGCGACACGCGCGCCCTCCGCGATGAGCAGTTTCGCCGTCGCCAGCCCGATGCCCGAGGTGCCGCCGGTGACCACCGCCACGCGATTTTCGTAGCCCAGATTCATGCCGCGCGTCCCTCCGCTCCTGTCCAACCCATTGCTGCCGAAATCTCCGCGGCAGCGCCGCGCAACGCCGTGCCGATGGCTTCGCGCCGGCCTTGGAAACCACTGACCGGACCTGACACGTTGATGGCCGCGATCGGCGCGCCGGCGCCATCGCGCACCGCAGCCGCGACCGAGGCGATGCCGGGTTCGTAATGCCCTTCGCTCCAGGCCAGGCCCTCGGCGCGGTCCGCCTCCAGGCGGCGCAGCAGTGCTGCGAGCGTGGTCGGCGTGTGCGATGTGGCAGCCGGCATCGGCGCGCGGGCGTAGAGCCGCTTGACCTCTGCGATCGGCATCGACGCCAGGATCGCGCGGCCCATATTGGCGGCATGCGCGGGCAGGCGCGAGCCCACGCGGATATTGCTCGCGAAGGAGAGGTTGGGCGTGCGGCGGACGAGGAACACCACCTCGCGCGCATCGAGCACGCCCAGATGCGCCGATAGGCCGAGCGATTCAGCCAGCCGCGCCAGGACGGGTGTCGCGGTCTGCGTGATGTCCTGCGAGTGCAGCGCGCGGGAGGCGAGGCCGATCAGCGCAGGCCCGATGCGCCAGCCGGTGCTGTCCTGTTCGATGAAGCGCTCGGCCTCCAGCGTGTGCAGCAGGCGCAGCAGCGTGGTGCGGTTGATGCCGATGCGGCGCGAGGTTTCGGCCATGTTGGTCACCGCATCGCCATCGGCGATGTGGCGCAGCAGCCGGGCTGCGCGCTGCACTGGCGGGCTGAGATAGCCGGCCTCAGACATGGGCGCACCATTCGGTGATGGCTTCTGCAATGGCGCGCGGTGCTTCCAGCGGCAGCGCATGGCCGCAGCCTTCGAACAGGCGCAGCGTGCCGCCCGCGGGCAGGGCCGCGTGCAGCGCGCGGGCATTGGCCGGTGGCGTGGTCGCATCCTCTGCGCCGCACATCATCAGCGCGGGCTGCATGATGCGCGCCGCATCGGCCAGCAGGTCACCCGCGGCCAGTGCCTGCACCGCCTGCGTGTAGCCAGGCAGCCGCACCGCGGCCATGGCGCGCTGTGCTTCCCCAAGCAGTTGCGGCTTCTCCTCGGGCGCATGCAGCAGGCGGTGCGCGCGCGCTGCGGCGAAGGCGGCTGGGCCGAGTGCTGCGAGATCATCGATGCGCGCCTGGACCTTGTCCGGCAGCGCCGCGCCTTCGGGCACGCGATAGCCCAGCGCGGGTGAGAGCAGCGCAAGGCCCGCCACGCGCTCGGGGAAGGCTGCGGCGAAAGCGCCCGCGAACAGCGCGCCGAGCGAATGCCCGATGATCACCGCGCGCGGCAGTGCCAGCGCATCCAACGCCGCGGCCAGCCCCGCCGCGTAGGCCTGCGGATGCGCGCGCTCGACCGGCGCGGAATCGCCATAGCCCGGCGCCCACCAGGCCAGCGCATCCACATCATCGGGCAGGGCCGCCATCACCTGCGACCAGCTCTGTGCATCGCTGCCGATGCCATGCAGCAGGATCAGCGCGGGGCCGGCGCCGGGGCGGCGCAGCCATTCGGTCCCGGCGGCGCGCAGGCGCATCATGTGAAGACGAAGCCCGCATCCACCGGCAGCACCTGGCCGGTCAGCGCCAGCGCGCCGGGCGTGAGCAGGAAGGCGATGGTCGCGGTGATGTCGTCCGGGAATTGCGGGCCGGGCACGGCGCGGTTGTTCTCGTAGAGCGCATGGCGTTCGGGCGGCACATATTCGGTGGCCTCGCAGCGCATGATGCCGGGTGCCACACAGGTGATGCCCACGCCGCGCGGGCCGAGTTCGCGTGCGAGAGAGCGCGTCATGGCGATGACCGCACCTTTGGAGGATGTGTAGGCGAGCAGGCGCGGCGCCCCCCAGAGCGCGGTGTCGGAGGCGATGTTGACGATGCGGCCAGAACCGCTGGCCACCAGCATGGGCGCGATGGCGCGCGTGACCAGCCAGGTGCCGCGGACGTTGACCGTCATCACGCGGTCCCAGGTGTCGATGGTCAGCGTGTCGAATTCCGGGCCGCCTATGCCGGTGGCGATGGCGGCGTTGTTGACCAGGCCATGCACCGGACCATCGATGGCAGCGGCGAAGCGGGTGATGCTGTCAGGGTCGGCGAGGTCGAGCGCGATGAAGCGTGCGCCCAGTGTGGCGGCGACCGCGCGGCCGGGTTCTTCCAGGATATCGGCGAGAATCAGCGTGGCACCGGCAGCCGCGCAATGCTCGGCGATGGCACGACCCACGCCGCGCGCGGCGCCGGTGACGATGATGGTGCGGCCGGTGAGCATCATGCCGTCACCGCGCGCGGGATGTAGTGCAGCACGCGCGCTTCGATGGCGGCGACCGCCCAGTACATCGCGATGCCGATCAAGGTCAGCAGGATGATGGCGTTGAACACCATTGCCGTGTTCGCGCTGCCCTGGCCGAAGACGATGAGGTAGCCCAGGCCGATCTGGCTGCCCACCACCTCGCCCACGGTGATGCCGATAACGGCGAGCGTCGCACCGATGCGCAAGCCCGCCATCAGTGCCGGCATGGAGGAGGGGAACAGCACCTTCCAGAAGACCTGCGCGCGCGACATCGAATAGGCACGGGCGAGGTTCACCAGGTCACGATCGGCCACGCGCATCGATTGCAGCACATTCACCAGGATGGGGAAGAAGACGATGAGCACGGTGACCAGCAGTTTCGGCCAGGCATTGTAGCCGAACCACATGATGAAAAGCGGCGCGAAGGCCACTTTCGGCGCGATCTGCAGGCCCAGGATATAGGGCGAGAGCACCTTCTCCCAGAAGGGCGAAAGCCCCAGCAGATAGCCGAATACCGCGCCGAACACCGCACCCAGGATGAAGCCCAGGACCGACATGGAGGCGGTGGAGATGATGTGCATCCCGAGGTCTTCGCGCCGCCACATGCGGAAGAATTCCAGCCACAAATCGCTGACCTGCGGGATGATGTATTTCGGCACGCCCAGCGCCGGCGGCAGCCATTCCCACAGCAGCAGCATGCAGGCCGCGACCGCGCCGCTGATGAGGGGGAGCTGCCACTTCATCAGACGAAATCGTTGGTGAAGAGCTCCTCGACCGGCGATGCCGTGCGGATGATCTCGTTGTCCACATAGAAGCGCTGGACGGCGCGCACGCGTTCGATGTCGAAGCGGCCGAGCGTGGTGCCGGCGGGCACCGCATAGACCTGCTCGACATAGCGGCGGATGATGCGTTCGATCATCACCTCGCGCCCCGCATGCTGGCTGACATGCGCGACATAGTCGCGCGCCGCGGCCGCGGGGTCCTGGATGCAGTCGGACATCGCGCGCAGCACCGCGCGCACAAAGCCGCGCACCACCGCAGGCCGCGTGCGGATCGTGGTGTCGGAGGCCATGATGGCCTGCGACATGGCGGGGAAGAAGCGGTCGATCGGGAAGACCTCGAGCGCGATATTCGCCTGCTCGATCGTGTCGGTCCATTCGGGGACGGACATGATGGCGTCGAGCTGCCCGCCGATCATCAGCTGCGTCATGCCCGCGGGGCCCACGGCCTGGATGTTCAGATCGGTCCGCCGCAGCCCGTTGCTGGCCAGCACGCCGAGCAGCGAGAAGAAGCCGGTATCCTGGAAGCCGATCACCCCCACGCGCTTGCCGCGCAGATCGGTCACGCTGCGGATATTGGCGTCACGCCGCGCCGCGATCTGGTAGAGCGGCCGCCCGCCCAGCAGCGCCACCGCGCGCACCGGCACGCCATTGCCGCGCACGATCATCGTGGTCTCGCCCACGCCGCCGCCGAGTGCGGCATTGCCCGCACCCACCTGGGTCGCGACATTCGCCCCGCCTTGGCCGACCTGGAAGGTGGGGTTCAGCCCCTCGGCCGCATAATAGCCGCGCCTTGCGGCGAGTTGGTGCGGCACGAAGGCGGGCAGGAAGGGCGGTGCCGGGAAGAGATAGGTGATAGCCTCCTGCGCGCGGGCCTGATGCAGCGCGGGCAGGGCGAGGGCTGCGCCCAGCAATGTGCGGCGAGTGGTCATGGTGGCTCCTTCGGTCATGCGTCGATGCGGTCGTCGAGGTGCAGCGCTTGGAAGAGATGCGCGATGAAGTCGCGCGCGCGGGGCAGGGCCTGGCGTGCGATGGGGTTGTCACGATGCGGCAGGTCGATGGCGAGTTCTTCCACGATGCGGCCCGGGCGTTCGCTCATGACCAGGATGCGGTCGGCCATCGCCACCGCCTCGGTCAGGTCATGGGTGATGAGCAGCGTGGTGATGCCGGAGGTTGCGATGGTCTCGGCGAAGCTTTTCTGCAGCAGCAATTTGGTCTGCGCATCGAGCGCGGAGAAGGGTTCGTCCAGCAGCACCACACTGGGTTCGATGGCCAGCGTGCGCGCCAAGGCCGCGCGCTGCCGCTGCCCGCCGGAGAGCTGGTGCGGGTAGCGATCCGCGTAATCGGCCAGCCGGCAGCGGGCGAGTTCGCGCGCCACGCGGGCGCGCCGTTCATCGGCCGAAAGCCCGCGGTTTTCCAGGCCGAATTCGACATTGCGGCGGATGCTGCGCCAGGGCAGCAGCAGGTCCTTCTGCAGCATGAAGCCGACATGCGCATTGGCGCCCGAGAC
>JAIXVH010000008.1 GCA_027483125.1 Acetobacteraceae bacterium
GAGCCCCTGACCGAGGCGCTCAACAGTTTCAGTCCCGCCTATATCCGCGAACTGCGATCTGCCTTCCTGGAGCGGCTGGGCGTCAAGAGCCTGGGCGAAGCCGCCGACCAGCGCCTGCTTGATACCACCCTGGCCCTGCTGCGCGAGGGCGGCGAGGCGCTGGGCTGGGAGCCCCTGTTCCACGACTGGTTCGCCGGCTTCTCGTCCTCGGCCCGCGCCCTCGCCGGTCCTCGCGGCAAGCTCTACCAGGGCGAGAGCTTCGACGCCTTCCGCTTCGCCCTGTTCGAGCACGAGCCCGACCGCCCCGAGCGTCTGGAACACCCGGTGTTTTCAGGTCCCCCGGAAGACCTGCTGATCGACGAGGTCGAGGTGATCTGGGCGGCCATTGACCGGGACGACGACTGGGGTCCGCTTTATGAAAAACTGGCTCGCCTCGAAGCGAGCCGCGCAGCCCGCGCCTGAACCTTACGAAATTTTCATATCGTTTATCGAGATTTATCTTGATCGATAATCGATAAACACATATCGACTATCGGCATGGCCGCTCAGCGCGGCCGGGAGATAGCTCGATGAAACTGATAGGCCGCCGATCCATCGCCAGCGCCCTGCGTTGGGTGCTCGGGTTCGTGAATGTGCTGGTGAGCTTCGCGGTCGTTGCGACAGGCCTGCTGCTGCTGGCATCGCTTGTCGCACCTGACTTCGGGGCCGGATTCATCG
The DNA here is from genome assembly GCA_027483125.1 of Acetobacteraceae bacterium. GTDB lineage: Bacteria > Pseudomonadota > Alphaproteobacteria > Acetobacterales > Acetobacteraceae > Rhodovarius. The sequence continues at coordinate 718 of JAIXVH010000008.1, forward strand.
ACGCCCTGGCAAAGGAGGAGCCAGGCTGGCGAGTGTTGATGCTCAAGGAGCACACCACCTTCCTCGCAGGTTTCATCGCAACGCTCAGCACCTGGTGGGTTCTCAACCGCCTGCGCCGGATGTTTCTGGCCGTGAACCAGGGAGACGCGTTCGAGCGTGCCAACGTCGGACGGCTTCAGGGCATCGGCGTGGGTCTGATCGGCGTCCAGATCAGCGCCTTCATCCTGGCCTGGACCGTGCCTGAAGGCGTCATCGACGACCTCGACTATTCCATCGACCTCGGCGCTTGGCTGGGAATCCTGATCGTCTTCATGCTGGCCGAGGTGTTCCGTCAGGGCGCGGCCATGCGTGACGAACATCAGATGACGATCTGACACGTCCCATGGCCATCATTGTGCAACTGGATCAGATGCTCTCCGAACGCCGCATGTCGCTGACGGAACTCAGCGACAGGGTCGGGGTCACCATCGCCAACCTTTCCGTCCTGAAGACTGGCAAGGCGCGCGCCATTCGCTTCAGCACCCTGGACGCCCTGTGTCGCGAACTGGATTGCACCCCGGGTCGTCTGCTGGCGAACTCGGCCGAACCTCAGTCGCCCGGAGAGACCGACGAGGCCTGAGGCTCAGGCGCGACGTGCCTCGAGCAGACCGGACAGGGCCCTGCGCGCAGCGTCTGGCGCCGCCGTGTCCCCCATCAGCCAGCGCTGCAGATGCTGGTCCAGGTAGAGGCCGAAGACCTGACCGGCGACGCTGTCCGGATCGGTCAGCCCCGCTCGACCGGCCGCCGCCCGCACCACGCGCCGCCAGACGGCCCAGCCCTGGGCAAGGCGATCGCGAACCGGCCCCTCGACGGCGTCGGCGTCCACGATGGCGCCCAGTAGCGGACATCCACCGGGATGTCCTGCTGCGCAGGACCAGTCGATCCAGCGATCCAGTAGCGCTGCGACCTGGCCTGTTCCGTCGGGTTGGGCCAGCGCCGGTTCGATGACTTCGCGCTGGAAGGCATCGAACAGCCGGTCAACGACCGCCAGCTGAAGCGCCTGCTTTGAGCCGAAGTGGACGTAGAGCCCGCTCTTGGACATGCCGAGTTCGGCCGCCAGGTCGCCGATAGTCAGGCCTTCCAGCCCCCGCAGGCTCGCCATGATCCGCGCACGGTCCAGAATCGCCGTGCGGGTGTTTTCGCCCTTCGCCATCTGCTGATTTGACACGTCCATCCTTCTGTTGTCAAAAAGCACGATCGTTCGTTTTATTGGAGAAGCCAGATGGCACTCGGAGACTGGGTCGAGGCGGGTGGGGGCCGACTGGCTCGCCGAGACGAGCTGATGCAGAAAGCCCAGGCCGTGCAGGCGCTCGCCATGGCCAAGCTGTCGCCGAAGCGCGCCGACAGCGTCGCCCGCATCGACCTTGAGACGATCCTGCCGCCCGACGGTGCCGTGGCTCGTGCCGCCGAGACCCTGGCCGCCGAGGTCAGCGAGCCCTGGCTCTTCAACCACTCGGCCCGTGCCTACCTGTGGGCTCGACTGCTGCTTCCGGACCTCAGGTTCGACGATGAGGCGGTCTACGTCGCCCTGATGCTGCATGACCTCGGCCTGACCGAAACCTTCATGGATCGCTCCGGCGAGGAGATCTGCTTCACCCGCCCCGCTGCGCGCGAGGCCCACCGCCTGACCCGGTCGATGGGGTGGGAGGAGCGGCGCGCCCGCCTCGTCGCCGACGCCATTGCTCTTCACCTCAATGTTGTGGTCGGCCCTGATCAAGGCGCCGAGGCGATGATGGTACGGACGGGCTCGGGGGCCGACGTCGCCGGGCTGGGCCTGAAGGCCATCGCCCGCCCCCTGCGCGACGCCGTCTGTGAGCGGCACCCCCGGCTGGAGCTCAAGACCCGCATGGTCGAAGCGCTCGACACAGAGGCTGCGCGCACGCCCTGCTGCCGGATCGGCTTCCTGTACCGGTCACTCGGGTTCCGCGACCGCGTGCTGGGCGCGCCTTTCGACACCTGACCTGTCGATTTCAC
>JAIXVH010000192.1 GCA_027483125.1 Acetobacteraceae bacterium
CAGCGGCAGGTGCCACACAGCCCGCCGCCGCATTTCCAGGGCAGGCCGGCCTTCTCGCGGATGGCGGCGCGCAGCAGGCTGGCGGGCGGTTCGGCTTCCGCGACGATGCCCGTATTGCCGAAGGTGATGCGGGCCTTCACGCGGGGCGCAACTCCGCAGGCAAGCTGGCGTAATGCGTCAGCGTGCGAAGTTCGGCGCGCGCTTCTTCCAGCGTGTCGAAGGCTTCCAGAAACTTGGTCGGTACCAGGTTCACCGGCCCGCTCTCATCGATGATTCGCACGCGGCTCGGCGTGGTCAGTTCCGCGATGGTGAAGCCCGCGCGCTTGCGGCCGCAGAACAGGTAGTCCCAGCGTTCCACCGGCACCAGGCCAGGCCCGGCTTCGGTGCGGAACTGCCCGGGTTTGCTGGTCAGAATCACGAAGGCCATGGGGTCATTCCTGGGTGATGGTGATGTCGTGCTGCGGCCAGAGCTGGCACATCAGGCGCCAGCCCTCGGCGATGCGCGGGCCGAGGCGTTCGGCCTCCTTCGCGCTGGGCGCGGGCAGGTGTTCGCCGCCCTCCAGCACCCGGCTGGCGCAGGTGCCGCATTTGCCCATGCCGCATTTGAACTTCAGGTGCGGGTGCGGGAATTTCCGCACCCCGGTCAGCACGACCAGATTGGCGCCATCCGGCACCTCGGCGGCGTGCGTGACACCGCCGGCGACGACCGAAACCTTCACGCCGCGCGCGGCACCGCCGCCAGCTCCGGCTCCACATAATCGCGGTACAGCGCGTTGGTGTAGAGCAGGCGCATCTCGGCCGCGATCTCGCAGATGCGGATGCAGCGCTGCTGCATCTCCGGCGTGTTCGCGTGTTCCAGCACGATCTGGTAGCCGCGCTCGCCGTGGATTTCGTCCGACACGATGTGCAGGTCGAAGAACTCCACCTCATGGTCGCTGAAGCCGTATTTGTCGCGCAGCGTGGGCGTCTGCTTGCGGTAGATGCTGGGCACCTGGCTTTCCAGCCCGACCACCAGGGCTGCCACCGCCACGATCGGGTCCTCGCGCATCGCCACGCTGTAGCACCAGGCTTGCAGCGCGCGGGTGGTGGCATTGCAGGTATCGTCATCCAGCACGCGTTCGCGGGTGGTGCCGCAGGCCTCGGCGAAGCGGATCAGCAGATCGGTGTGGCGATCGCCGCCGATCTCCTCCTCATACATGTTGGCCAGCAGGAAATCCTTGGCTTCCATGAACTTGTTGGACATGCGGCCATAGATCAGCCCGAGATAATCGGCGAAGGGGCCGACATATTTGTAGTGGTTCTCGGCCCAGCGGGCCATCTGCGCGCGGGTCAGCGTCCCATCCGCCCAGGCCTTGGAGAAGGGCGAGCCGGTGGCCGCCTTGCCCTTGATGGCGTTTTCCAGCGCGGTGCGGAATTCGTCCTGGTTCAGCAATGCGGCCATGGGGGCTCCTGGGTTTTGCAGATTGTATACAGTAGGCAATCCCATGCGGGTGGGTCAATCACCCGTTTTCCAGCCGCTCGATATCGTCATCCGACAGCCCGAAATGGTGCCCGATCTCGTGGATCAGCACGTTGCGCACCAGGCGGAACAGGTCCTCGCCGGTCTCGATCCATTCCAGCAGGATCGGCTCGCGGTACAGGAAGATGCTGTCGGGCTGCATGGGCGCATCGAGGACGGATTTCTGCGTCAGCGGCGTGCCGCGATACAGGCCGGTCAGCTCATAGGGGCTTTCGATGCCCATCTCCGCCAGCGTATCGTCATCGGCCACATCCTCGACGATGATGGCGCAGCCGCGCACCATCGCGCGCAGTTCCGCCGGGATGGCGTCCAGCGCGTGTTCGGCCATGCTGATGATGTCCTCGGTGGAGGGTGGCGTCGTGTGGCGCATGGTCTGTGCAAACCTTAATCCTGTGCGACGCCATATTGGAGAAGCGAAACATGATCGAAAAGCTCGATGCCACCGCCAGGGCTGGGTTGCGTCAGGAATTGCCGCAATGGCTGGCAGTAGAAGGGCGTGACGCCATTGCGCGCTCCTTCCGCTTCGCGGATTTCTCCTCCGCCTGGGGCTTCATGGCGCGCGTCGCCCTGCTGGCCGAGGCGCAGGACCACCACCCCGAATGGTTCAACGTCTACAACCGCGTGGATATCACCCTGACCACGCATGACGCCGACGGGCTTTCCGCGCGCGACGGCACCCTGGCGCGCGCGATCGACCGCCTGGTGCCGTGACGCCAGTCCAGCGCGCGGCCGCCCGCTGGTGCCTGGCGCAAGGCTGGGCGCCCCTGGCCGAGGCACCGCTGCCCGACGGGCTGCGCGCCGATATCCTGGCGCTGACCCAAGATGCCCGCTTCATCATCATCGAAGCCAAATCGGGCGCGCGTGACTTTACGACGGACAGCAAATGGCCCGGCTACCGCGCCTGGTGCGACGCGCTGTATTTCGCGGTGGATCTGGACTTCCCGCAAGCGCTGCTGCCGCAGGAGACGGGCCTGATCGTGACCGACGGGCCGGACGCGACGACCATCCGCACGCCCCTGGAACACCCGCTGGCCCCAGCCCGCCGCCGTTCGCTGATGCTGCGTTTTGCCCTGGCCAGCGCGCGACGGCTGGCTGCGCTTCAGGACCCGGAAGGAAGTGCAGCGCTGTTCAGCGCGCTGCGCGCGGAGTGATCACCAGCTCATCGGGATGCGCATCTGCGCACCGGCCGCCGGCCCACGGAACAGGCGATCATTGATGGAAGCCTGGGAATTGCCCTGCGCCAGGCCGCGCCCCGGCATGGTCGGCGCCATCATAGCAGGCGCGAAGCGCGGTGCATTGGGGTCGGTCGGCGCAACCGGCCGCGGCGCTTCCCAGCTGGAATTGGGCATGGGCGCGATATCGACCCGCGATGTCGGCGCCGGCATCGGCGCGCTGGGCACCACCATGCCACCGCCCATGAAGGCGCCACCATCATCGGTGCGGATGCGGCGTTGGCGCGTTTCCTGGGCAAACGCCGTGGTGCTGGCCAGGATGGGCAGCAAACCGGTCAGAATTGCGCGGCGGTTCGGCATATATGACTTTATGGCGATCTGCCCCCGCTCATGCAAGAACGAATCTCAGCCATCGGCCGAGAGCAGGATCCGCACCTCAAGCCCCGGTGGCGTGGCGCCCGGCACGGCATCGCCCAGCTCCACCCGGCCGCCATGCAGCGTCGCCACCGCGCGCACCAGGGAAAGCCCCAGCCCCGAACCCGGCGTGTTGCGTGAGGCATCGGCGCGGAAGAACCGCTCGCCCGCCCGCGCGCGCTCATCGGCAGAGAGCCCGGGGCCGCTATCGGCCACTGCGACCTCGATCCAGTCATCATCGCGCTCGCGCGCCAGCAGCCGGATCACGCCGCCATCGGGTGTGAACTTGATGGCGTTGTCCAGCAGGTTCGCCACCGCCTGCAGCAGCAGGTCGCGGTCGCCGACCATCATGATGCTGTCGGGAAAACTGGCCTCAAGCCGCTGCTCGCGCGCCTCGGCCGCCACACCGTAGAACTCTTCCACATCACGCAGCACGGCGACAAGGTCGAACTCCGCGAAGGCCGCGCGGCGGGCGCCGGCCTCGGCTTCGGCAATGCGCAGCAGCGCCTGGAAGATGCGGCTGATGTGGTCGAGATCGGCGATGCCCTGCTCCATCGCGGCGCGCAGGGCAGCCTCGTCGCTGGCGGTCTCCACCGCCTCCTCCAGCTTGGTGCGTGCCCGCGCGATCGGCGTGCGCAAGTCATGGGCAATTGCGTCGGACACGCTCTTGATGCCCTGCATCAGCGCCTGGATGCGGTCCAGCATGGTGTTCATGCTGCGCGCCAGGCGGTCGAATTCATCCGCGCGCCCCGCCACCGGCACACGGCGCGACAAATCGCCACCCGCGATGTGCTGCGCCGTGCGCATCACCGGCTCCAGCCTTCGCTCCAGGGCGCGGCGCACCAATGCCGCACCCATCATCGCCAGCAGCAGCGAAGCGCCCAGCGACCACACGACACCTTCGGTCAACAGCAGGCGCAGCTGCAGCCGCTCGCTCTCGTCGCGCCCGACCAGCAGCCGCAACCCGCCCAGATCGCGCGCCAGCACGCGCGCATCGGCGGGAATGCCGTCATGCATGATGCGGGTTCGGGTGAAGGTCATGCCAAGCTCGACATTGGTCGGCCAGTTCACCAGGTTGCCGGCCAGCTTCGCGCCATGCTGGTCCTGCAACAGATAGATGGATTCATTGGTCAGGTCGGTCGCGAGGCGTTCCTCGATCGCGTCCACCAATCCGCCTTCCCCGCCATTGCGCCAGCGCTCCGTCAGCGCCACCGCATCAGCGCGGATCGCAGCCAGCACCTGGCGATCGAGCGCGGCCGCCGTCGAAATCCACAGCACCGCGATCAGCGTGACCGAAGCCGCGCCAAACAGCACGGTGAACAGCGCGGCGAAGCGGAAGCCCGCGCTTTGCAGCAGGCGCGGGGCAGCGGCGCGGCGGGCCCTATCGGACAATGACTGGTCCGATCGCTGCTGTTGGCTTCCAACAGCAGCGTGAATCGGCCCAAAGAACGACGAGCTTGGTGCCATGTGGCCGGACCCAGGGGGTCGTCACAGCTGGCATCAGGGCTCCGCGCGGATCATGTAGCCGGCGTTGCGCACGGTATGGATCAGCGGCTTGTCGAAGCCCTTGTCCAGCTTCTGCCGCAGGCGCGAGACATGCACGTCGATCACATTGGTCTGTGGGTCGAAATGGTAGTCCCACACCTTCTCCAGCAGCATGGTGCGCGTGACCACCTGGCCGGCATGGCGCATCAGGTGCTCCAGCAGGCGGAATTCACGCGGCTGCACATCGATCTTCTTGCCGCCGCGGTTCACGGTGCGCGACAGCAGGTCGAGCTCCAGATCCGCAACCCGCAACCGCGTCGCCGGCGCATCCACGGAAGGCCGCCGCGCCAGCGCTTCCACGCGCGCGAGCAACTCGGCGAAGGCAAACGGCTTGACCAGATAGTCATCGCCACCGGCCTTCAGCCCCTTCACGCGCTCATCCACGGCGCCGAGCGCCGAGAGGAAGAGCACCGGCGTCCGGTTGCCCTGCTGCCGCAGCGTTTCCACGATGCGCACACCATCCACGCCGCCGGGCAGCATGCGGTCCAGCACCAGCAGGTCGAATTGCTCGCTCGCGGCCAGGAACAGCCCGTCGCGGCCATTGGGCGCATGCTCGACATTGTGCCCCGCTTCCTGGAGGCCCTTCTTGACGAAGCGGGCGACCTCCGCATCGTCCTCGACCAGCAGAATACGCATTGTTCTTCCTTCCTCTTTCCGGCTTCGCCGTATTCAGCCAGGCCCTGGCGGGCGGCGCCCGACCTGGACCTGCAATTCCTGATTTCGCCCCTCACGCGTGACCGCCAGACGCACCGTCTGCCCGGGCGGCAGCGCCGCCACATAGCGCACCAGCGCGCGCGATGTTTCGGTGCGCTCACTATTCACCGAGGTAACGACATCGCCCGCGCGCAAGCCGCCGCGCGCCGCCGGGCCATTGCGCACCACATCCGTCACCAGCACGGCGCGCTGCCCGCGGCGCGGGTCCTCGGGCACCAGGTCCTGGACGGAGACACCGAGCCAGCCGCGCTCCACGCGGCCGTCGCGGCGAAGCTGTTCGATCACCGGCCGCGCCAGATCCGACGGTGTCGCGAAACCGATGCCGGCATTGGCACCGGAGGGTGAATAGATCGCAGTGGAAATGCCGATCACCTCACCCGCCAGGTTGAACACCGGCCCGCCGGAATTGCCCGGATTGATCGCCGCATCGGTCTGGATGAAATCATCGAAGGGGCCGGCGCCGATCTCGCGCCCGCGCGCGGAGATGATGCCCACCGTGATGGTGCCGCCCAGCCCGAAGGGATTGCCCGCCGCCATCACCCATTCGCCCACGCGCGAACGCGTCGAGGACCCCCAGGGCACCGCGACCATGGTGCCGCGCGGCTCCACGCGCAGCAGCGCGAGATCCGTCAACTCATCGGTTCCCACGACGCGCGCGGGCAGTTCCGTGCCGTTCTGCAACGACACGCTGACGCGCTGCGCGGTGCCGACAACGTGATTGTTGGTGACCACAAACCCGGTGGCGTCGATGATGAAGCCGCTGCCCGCGCCCTGGGTGCGTTCGCGCCGACCGCGGAAATAGCGTTCGAAGGGCGTGCCGCGGAATTCGGGCGGCACCTGCTGCACCGTCTCGCCCTGCACCGCGATGTTCACGACCGAGGGCAGCACGCGCTCGGCCAGATCGGCGAAATCGGGCAGGCCGCGCTGCGCTGTCGCAGGCCCGCCGCAGCCGATCAGCGCGAGCGCCGGCGTGGCGATCGCTCCCATCAGCAGCATGCGGCGTGGACTATGCGGGGCGGACAGCATGGCGAACTTCACGACAAGGGTTGCGGCCCGATTCGCGGGCCGTTTGACTGGGTGAAAGTCTGTCAATCCGCCGCTACATTCAAGGCCCGCTTGGCATTGTTTGTGCCCCCGCAAGCGTAACGTTCCGCAAGCCGATTGCGGCACATTCCGGCTATGCCAGACCGTCGGGTTCCAGCACCAGCACCGGCTCGCCATTGCCGAGCACGCCGACGGCCGAAAGCGCGGGCATCGCCGCCAGTTCCGGGTGCAGCGGGCGCAGCAGCAATTCCGTCCGCCGCGTCACGCGCGCCACCTGCAAGGCCAGCGCGCCGGCCGCGCGTTCCAGGAGCACGGTGCCGCCGGCCGGCGCAGGTGGAAGGCCCAGGGCGGCTTCCAGCGTCAGCCGCGTCGCACCTTCCGCCTCCTCCTCCGCGCCCAGCACCTGCAACACGCGTGAGGCCGGAAGGCCATAGGGATGCCCGCCCGCTTCCACCAGCAGCACCGGCTGCAAGGCGGCGCTGACCGGCAGCGTCAGCGTGAAGGTCGTGCCCTGCCCGCGGCGCGAGGCGATGAGCATATGCCCACCCGCGCGGCGCACCGCGTCATGCACCACATCCAGCCCCACGCCGCGGCCCGAAAGCTCCGTCACCACCTGCTTGGTCGAGAAGCCGGGGCGCAACAGCAGGCCGTGGATCTGCGCCTCGGTCAGCGTTTCGCCGGCATCGATCAGGCCACGCGTGATGGCGGTGTCGCGCACCGCCTGCGCATCAATGCCGCGCCCGTCATCGGTGATGGTGATGCGCACCTGGCCGGAAATCCGCTCGGCGACGACCCGCAGCAGCGCTTCGGCCGGTTTCGTGCCGCGCAGCCCGGGCGGCTCGATGCCATGGTCCACCGCATTGCGCACCAGGTGCAGCAGCGGGTCGGCCAGCAATTCGATCAGGCTGCGATCGATGCGCACATCCTCGCCGTCCAGTTCCAGGCGAACCGGCTTGCCCGCCGCTTCGGCCACGCTGCGCACCGCACGCGGCAGGCGCTGGAACAGGCTGGCCACCGGCACCACGCGCAGCTCCAGAATGGCTTCGTCAAATTGCCGCATCGACAAGGCCAGCCGCGCATCCACCCGCGCCACCCGATTGCGCAATCCGTTCAACTGCGCGCTGGCCGCGCCGACCTGCCGCGCCAGCGCACCTGACAGCCGATGCTCCATCCCTTGCAACGAGGCGACGGCGCTGGCCCCGGCCGGGTCGCGCAGCGCCTCTGACATGGCGGCGGCCGCCGCGCGCACCTCGGCGGCGAGTGCCAGGATATTGTCCACCACATCCTGCCGCACGCGCAGCGACGGCACGATGGCCGAAGCCGGTCCGGCCTGGATATCCGCCATGGCCGGCGACAGCGCGACGACATGCCGCTGGTCCGGATCGGCCACCTTCAGCGCGGCGCGCAGGCCCTCCAGCGGCGCAGCACTGGCCAGCAGCAGGTCAAGCTGCGCGGTACCGGGAACGGGAATGCTGCCCAGCACCTCGCCCGCGCCGCGCAGCCAGAATTCCAGCGCCGCTTCATCCTCCGGCGCGCCGCCGGTCTGCGCGCGCACGCGGAACAGGGCCTGGCCGGCTTCCAGCGCGGCCAGCGCACGGCGCGTGGCATCGGCCGAGAGGCTTGCCGCGAAATCCGCTGGCAGCCGTGCATCCTGCTGGGCTGGCGTGGCCTGTTCCGGCCAGGCGCCGGTCTCCAGCGCGGTGCGCCAGGCGGGCAGGGCGGCGTGCAGCCGCGCCTGTGCATCCGGGTCGCCACTGCGGAAGGCCAGGTCCTGCCATTGCCGCAGCGCGGCTTCGGCCTGGGGGTCGGTCTGCGCATCGGCGGCGTCGCGCGCGGCGCGATGGTCATGCGGTGCGGCGGCAAGAGCAGCGCAGGCGGCCGCGGCATCGCGCGCAATGCCGGGCGGCGCGGGCTCGCCGGCCTGTTCGGCCAGCAGCGCCTGCATGCGCGACAGCCGGCCCAGCGCCGCGGCATCCAGCGGCGCATCCAACAGCGCGGCCAGGCGATGCAGGCCGATCTCGCGCGCGGCGGCGGCCAGTTCCGGCTGGGCGCGGCCGCGCGCGATATCGGGCGCCATCTCGCGCAGCAGCGACAGCAGCGTGGCCTTCAACGGATCGCCGGCAGCGGTGGCTGGCGCGGGGGGCGTTGCGCTGACCGGCGCAGGCGCTGTGAGCAGCCGGGCCAAACCTGCCAGCACATCCGGCGGCGCCGGCAGGTCCTGCGCATGATCCAGCAGCGCGGCGCGCGCCGCACGCAGCGCATCGCCCGCGGCCAGCAGCGCCGGGGCCGCCGCGGCCAGGTCCAGCTTGCCCTGGCGTGCCGCGCCCAGCGCATCCTCCGCGCGATGCGCCAGCGCCTTCATGCCCGCGGCCCCCACCGCATCCGACATGCCCTTGAGGCTGTGGAAGGCGCGGAACAGCGCGTCGATCCCGGCGCGGTCGGCCACGCCATGCGTCAGCGCGCGTTCGATCGCGTCGAGATGTTCCTCGGATTCGGCGGCGAATTCGGCGCGCAGCGCGTCATCCAGCATGGGACATCCCCAGCGCCAGGCGCGCGGCCTGCAACACGGCATGGCCGCGGCGTTCGGCCATGTCGAGGCTGAGCGCGCCCGAGGGCTTGGCGACCACCCCCGCCGCACCCAGGCGCAGCGCGGTCAATGCCACTTCGCTGCCCGGCTGCGCGGCGGAGGAGACCACCACCACTTCGCCTGGGCCGGTCAGCGCCCAGCGGCGCAACACGCCCAGGCCGTCGAGCTTCGGCATCTCGATATCCAGCAATGTCAGCGCGGGTTGCAGCGCGGCCATGGCGGTGAGTGCGGCTTCGCCGTCCTCGGCCTCGCCGGCCAAAGTGAAGGCGTCATCGGCGGCGATGATTTCGCGGATGATGCGGCGCATGGTCGGGCTGTCATCGACCACCAGCACCGATGCCGGCGGCGGCGCGCCGCGCAGGATGGATTCGGCGAGCGTTGCGAGTGTGGCCGGCGGCGTGGTGTCGATCAGCGGCAGCAGGGCCTCGGCGCCGGGCGCTTCGGCCAGGGCGCGCAGCGTGGCGGCCGCGCGCGCGTCACCGGCCGCGAGCGCGGTGCAGGCGGTCTGCCATTCGGGCAGGAAGGCGGCGAGAAGTTCGGCGTCCATCACGCGCAGCATGCACGCGGGCGGGGGCGTGGCGCCAGGGGGCGTATCCGGGCTTCAACGGCGCGAGGCCCACCACAAGCCCGGCACCACGCCCAGCTCCATCAGCAGCGCCAGGCGATGCGGCCAGGGCGGCGCGCCATCGACCACCCAGCCCAGTGCACGCGCGACGCCGCCCAGCACTACCACGGC
>JAIXVH010000075.1 GCA_027483125.1 Acetobacteraceae bacterium
GCGTGGGCGGCTTCACCCAGCCCTTCTCCCAGGCGGTATCGACAATGTACTTCTCCACCGAGCCGATGGTGACGCTCTCAAAGCCCTTCTCGATCACGCAATTGCCTTCGCAGAGCCTGTCCTGCGGGCAGACGCGGCCGCAGATCTCAGGGAAGGTGTTCGTGGCCGAGGCGACCTCATAGGCTTCTTCCAGCCGGTTCTCGGCGGTCAGCTTCAGCCAGTCGGGGATGTTGTTCTGCAGCGGGCAATGCACCTGGCAGAAGGGCACGCCGCATTGGCTGCAGCGGCTGGCCTGCTCGGCGGCATGGGCGGGCTCGAAGCGGGCGTAGATTTCGTCGAAATCCTTGCGGCGGTCGGCGGCTTCGCGCTTTTCCGGCAGTTGTTGCTGAAGCCGCACGAATTGCAGCATCTTCTCGGCCATGGCGTCCACCCAAGGATAAGGCTTGAGCGCCCGGGGATGGGCGCCTTGCGCGGGCCATTAACAGCTTCATGCGATGGTGGGAAGTGGTATTATGGCAGTATGTATGTCCTATACGCCCATGCCCGGCGGGCCAGACTGCCGCCGAGCCATTCGCGGGCCGCAAATACGACCGATTCGGACTTACCCGCGCCGGCCGCCGCCAGGCTTGAACCGCGCCAGATAGCCCGGCACCACCGCTTCGATCGGCCGTGGCGTGATGCCCAGTGCTTCGAGGCCCGGCAGTGCGCCGGTCAAGACATTGTCCTTCTGCAACAACAGCAGCTGGTCCTGGGTGAAGGGCTTGCCCGGCAACCGCTCGGCGATGCGCGCCTGCAGCCTGGCGAGACCCATCGGCACCTCGAACAGCCGCTTTCCGGGCCGGCCGGTGACCTCCAGGATATAGCGAATGATGTCGCGGAAGCTGATCGCCCGCGGCCCGCCCAGTTCATATGTGGTGCCCTGTGCGTCATCCCGCGTGATCGCGGCCATGACCGCATCGGCCACATCGCCCACATAGACCGGCTGGAAGCGGGTATCGCCGCACAGCACCGGCATCACCGGCGCCAGCCGCGCCAGCCCGGCAAAGAGGTTGAAGAACCCATCCTCCGGCCCGAACACGATGGAAGGCCGCAGGATGGTCGCGGCGGGGAAGGCGGCCCGCACCGCGGCCTCGCCCTCACCCTTGCTGCGGGCATAGAGGCTCTCGCTGCCCGCATCGGCCCCGATCGCCGAGACATGCACCAGCCGCGCAGCACCCGCCGCCGCGGCCGCACGCGCCAGCCGCCCCGCGCCCTCCGCCTGGGTTGCGTGGAAACCGCCGGCCCGCGGCTCGGCCAGGATGCCCACCAGGTTGATCACCACCGCCGCGCCTTCCACGGCGCGCGCCACCGCCGCCTCATCGCCGAGATCCGCCCGCAAGGCCGCGATCTGCCCGACACGGCCCGAGGTCTGCACATCCCGCGCGCGTGACGGGTCACGGCTGGCCACGCGAATCTGGTAATCCGCTCGCGCCAGGCGCTGCACCACATAGCGGCCAATGAAGCCCGCACCGCCAAACACCACCGCGACCTGCTGCATGCCATCAACCCCTGTCTTCTGGGCGCTGCATATCGTGCATCGCGGCCATTGGCCAACCGCGCGCGGCTGTGTCATCGAATTCTCGGCGAGCCGGGTTGACGGTCCCGCCGCACAGCACTAAACCCCGCCTCCACCCACCCTGCCCAGGTGGCGGAATTGGTAGACGCGCAGGTTTCAGGTACCTGTGGCCGCAAGGCTGTGAAGGTTCGAGTCCTTTCCTGGGCATATTCTTTGTCATGCACTCAAGCGCCGTGCGCCGCCTTCGGCGGCTTGGCTGCGCCGCGCGACAGGCATCTCCAGCGGTTATGGCTTATGGGCGGCGGCGGGCGCCTTGCGCCCGCAAGCGGGCAGCGCGGTTCTGGCATTCGTGGGTGCCCCGTTGCACGCGCGTCGCGGCCCGCCTACGCACCCCACATGACCACCACATCCTTCCAATCCGGCACCACCATCCACCTGCACCAGCATGACCTGCCGGCGGGCCTTTCGCTCGGCCCCGTCATAGCGGTGGATACCGAGACCATGGGCCTCGACCACCGCCGCGACCGCCTCTGCCTGGTGCAGCTTTCGGCGGGCGATGGCGTGGTGCATCTGGTGCAGATCGCACCGCCCCGCCTGGGCGGCCGCGGCCCCGATGCGCCGGTGCTGAAGGCCCTGCTGGAAGACGCTGCCACCACCAAGCTGTTCCACTTCGCCCGCTTCGATTGCGCGGCGCTGCAACGCGGCCTCGGCGCGCGCGTGGCACCGCTGAAGTGCACCAAGATCGCGGCCAAGCTGGTGCGCACCTTCACCGATCGCCATGGCCTGAAGGATCTGTGCAAGGAGTTGCTCGGCGTCGAAATTTCCAAGCAGCAACAGACCTCCGATTGGGGTGCCGCCGAACTCACCCCCGAACAGCAGGCCTATGCCGCGTCGGACGTGCTGCACCTGCATGCGCTGTGGCAGCGCCTGGAAGCGCTGCTGATCCGCGAGGATCGCCTGGCCTTGGCCGAAGCCTGCTTCCGCTTCCTGCCCGACCGCGCAGCGCTCGACCTGCTCGGCTACGAAGAGCCGGACATCTTCCACCACTGAATCGTGATGCGGCCGCCATGATGCGGCCGCGCTTTCCTTCGACACTGCCCGAAGGAGGAAAGCACCATGCCCACCCGCCGCCATCTGGTGTTCGCAAGCCTGGCATTGGCCACGCCCGCCGCCGCATCCAACCTCTCGCGCGCGGAAATCCGCCGCGATGTGAATGATGCGCTGGCGCGCCTGCGCCGCATGGAGAATGCCCGCCCCTTGCTCGATCGCGCCGTCGCCACGCTGATCTTCCCGCGCATCCTCGCCGGCGGCTTCATCGCCGGCGGCCAGTACGGAGAGGGCGCCTTGCTGCGCGAGCAGCGCATCGCCTCCTACCACAGCATCGCCGGCGCCAGCTTCGGGCTGCTCGCGGGGGCGCAGGTCTCGGGGCTCGCAATGTTCTTCATGCGTGAGAGCGCCCTGGCCTCGCTGATGCGCGCCGATGGCTGGGAGATCGGCACCGGCCCTTCCGTTGTGATGCTCGACCGCGGGCTGCAGGCGAACGCCACCAGCACCACACTGACCGAGCCCGTCTACGCGATCAGCTTCAACCACCAGGGGTTGATGGCGGCACTCGCCATCAACGGCACCAAGATCAGCCGGATCAGGCCGGGCTGATCCTGGCCGCCGCGGTGCGGATGCGCGTGACGAGTGCCGCGCTTTCCGCGCGCAGGACCGTCGCCGGGCCGGCCAGGCTCAGCGCGGCCACCACAAGCCCATCGGCGCGCCGTACGGCCGCCGCGATGCCGCCAATGCCGCGCTGGAACTCGCCCAGCTGCACGACATGGCCGCGCGCAGCATCCTCCCGCGCGCGGGCGGACAGCGCGGGCCAGGGCAGCCGCCGTCCAGGCAGGCTTGCGTGCCAGGAGCGCAGCGCCGCCTCATCCATCGCGGCCAGCAGCATGCGGCCCATCGCTGTGCCCTGCGCCGGCAAGCGCCCACCGGTGCGCACCAGGTCCGACGCCGCGCGCGCCCCACGCAGCCGCAGCAGATAAACCACATCCCCGCCTTCCAGCGCACCGAGCTGCGCGGAAAGCCCGGTCTGTTCGCGCAGCGCCTCGAGTACGGGCAGCGCCGTATCCAGCAGCGCGCGATCGCCCGCATAGCGCGCGGCCAAGGCCGCCACCGCAGGCCCGATGCGATAGGCGCGGCTCTCCGCGTCCTGCCGCAGCAGGCCGAGCTGCGTGAGCGTATAGGCCGCGCGGAAGGTGGCCGAGCGCGTGGCGCCGATCGCGCGCGCAAGCTCCGCAAGGCTCATGCTGCCGCCATCACCACCGAAGGCCTCCAGCAGCTGCACGCCGCGCAGCAGGCCCGGCACGAGATAGCGGTCATCATCGGGTGTTTTGCTCATGAAACGCAACGTAGCGCCCCGTGCAGCCCTTCGCTACGCCTTGCCCATCGCAGGAGACGCCGCATGAACGCCATCACCCCGCCGCCCGCCGCCCCGCTCGCCACGGCGTTGCGCGCCAATATCGTGCGCCATACCGACAAGGTCTTCGACTGGGATGCCTTCCCCTCCAATCGCGGCTTTCCCGAACTCGCCCGCGCGCAGATGCGCTATGTCGGCGCTGGCGGTTCACCCAAGGTGGGGGAGGCCGGCACGCTCGCGCCGCAGCACTTCACCGTCAGCCTGATCCACAAGCCGGTGGGGCATTTCGCCGCCTGCCACGCGCATGAGATCGAGGAGAGCTTCCTGGTCATCCAGGGCGTGCTGACCGTGGGCTGGGAGCAGGAGGGCGAGGTGATCGAGGTCCGCCTCGGCCCCAAGGACATGATCCTCAACGCCCGCGACATCGGCCATGGTTTCCGCAATGACGGCGTGGAACCCGTGCTGATGTCGATCAGCGTCGATGTCGGCAAGCCGCAACCGCCGCGCTACCTCTACCACCCCAAGCTCGGCACCGACATGGTGCTCGCGCGCGCCTTCGGCGCGGCCGAAGGCCGCACCATCCCGATGGATGCGAATGGCGCGCACCCGCTGCAACGTCACATGGCCCGCTGCGTGGTGCGCCACGCGGAAGCCGCGCGCGTGCAGGAAGCGGCAGGCTTCGAGCGCCGCATCTATGTCGGCCCCGGCGGCGTCGAGAGTGAGACCTGCCGCAAGGAGCTGTGGACCATCCCGCCTGGCTGCGCCGTGCGCGCCTATACGCGTGATGTCGAGGACGCCTTCATGGTGCTGGAAGGCGCGCTGACCGTGGGCTGGGAGGAAGCGGGCAGCCGCGCGGAGATGGAACTCGGCCCCCGCGACCTGGTGCTGAACCCCGCCGGGCGCGCGCATTGGTTCCGCAATGTGGGCCATGCGCCGGTCACCGCCTGGGTGGTGGTGGGCGATGCGCTGCCCGAACAGGTGCGCTACGCGGCCGCCTGACCCACCGCGTATTGGTGGAAGGCCTCGCCATGATGCAGCGTGACGGAAGCGCCGCCCCCGGCGCGGCCCGTCACGCTTTCGCCCGAGGGTTCGATGCGGGCGGCGAAGGCGACATCATCGATCGCGGTGAAGCGCAATGACACAGCGCCGATCGCCACCGTATCGGGCGCTGCCTGCACCGCGCGCTGGCCGCTCTGTGCATCGGTGAAGCCGTCGGGCTCCCTGCGGAATTCATGCGTCTCGCCGGACCAGAGATTGTGCAGCACCGCCGGCACCACGCCGCTGGCGCGATGATGCGCCGCTGCGGCCAGCATCCGGCACAGCAGCGGTGTCATGCGTGGCCGCGCCCGGAATTGTCCTGCGCCACCACCTGGCGGCGCGTGGTGCCGTCGATGCCGCCGGCCACTGCCCATTCGGCGAAGAGTTCGGGCTTGCGTTCGAATTGCCGCGGCACCCAGGCTTCGGTGCAGAAATCATCATCGGCGTAGTATTCCAGCGGCGGGCCGAGCGGGTTGTGGAAATACCAGAAATAGGCCGAGGAGATCGGGTGCCGCCCCGGCCCGATCTCGGTCTTCCAGCCCTTCTGCGCCATCGCGATGCCGCCGCCGATCACCTCATGCAGGTCGGTCAGTGTGAAGGCCACATGATTGATGCCGGGCTTTCCGGGCCGGTTCAGCAGGAAGACATTGTGGTGCTCGCCGCGCGGCGCACAGCGCAGGAAGGCGCCATGGCCCGGGTATTCATCGGACAGGATGAAGCCGAGCGTGTCTTCGTAGAAGGCGCGCATCGCCGCGAAATCGGCCGCGAACAGCACCAGATGCCCGAGCTTGATCGGCCGCGCCTGTGTGTGCACCGGCGCGCGCTGGTCGATGCGGTTCTCCGCACCCGGCGCATTGGGCATGGTGGGCTTGGCCACCACCTTGCGACGGCGTGACACGGCGAAGGACATGGGCAGCCCGTTGGGGTCCCGGATGCGCCCTTCGGCATCGAGCGGCAGGCGCGCGCGCAGCGCATCCAGCGCCGCCTGGTCGGCCAGACCCCAAACGACTTCGCGCACCGTGCCAACCCCCGCGGGCAGGCCGGGTTCGGCGGCATCGCGCAGCACGACGCGGCCTCCATCGAGTGTCTCGAACACGCCCGGTTGGGGCGTTTCCGCCAGCCCCCAGTCGCGGCAGAAACGCAGCGCCTCGGCCATGTCCTCCACGCCGAAGGTGACGCTTTCCAGACCGGTGAATGCCATGTGCTTGTCCTTCATTCGGCGGTGATGCCGCGCTCGCGGATCACCTGTGCCCAGATCGTGGTTTCGCGCCGCAGCCGCGCGGAGAAGATGGCGGGCGGCTCGCACAGAATGTCGAGGCCCTGCGCCGCCAGCGCCGGTGCGTTCTCGGCCGCGCGGAGCACGCGTTCGCAGGCCGTGGCGATGGAATCGACGATGGGCGCGGGCGTGGCGCGCGGCACCAGCAGCCCGTACCAGCTGGTCACGTCGAAGCCGGCGAAACCGGCCTCCTGCATGGTGGGCACTTCGGGCAGGAAGGTGCTGCGCGCGGGTGTGGTGATGGCCAGCGCGCGGGCACGCCCATCGCGCACCACCGGCAGCGCGACCGGCAGGTTGGAGGAGAGCAGTTCGATCCGCCCGGCCAGCAGGTCCGACAATGCGGGCGTGGTGCCACGATAGGGTACGTGCTGGATGTCGATGCCGGCCTGGGCGCGGAACAGCTCCATCAGCAGGTGCAACTGCCCGCCAACGCCCGAGGAGCCATAGCTGATCCGCCCTGGTGCCGCGCGTGCCGCGGCGACCAGGCCTGCGATGTCGCGCGCCGCCAGGGCCGGCCCCGCCAGCACCACATTGGGCGTGGTCGCCAGCACCGAGACGGGCGCGAAATCACGCTCGATATCGAGATTCAGATTGCGCAGCAGCGTCGGGTTGATGGTCAGGTTGCCGGCCGGGATCAGCAGCATGGTGGTGCCATCGGCGGGCGCGCGGCGCACCAGGTCGATGGCGATCTGGCCCGCCCCGCCGGTGCGGTTTTCCACCACCGCGCCGGGCGCGCCCAGGCCCTGGAAGCCCTGGGCCAGCATGCGCGCCAGCAGGTCCACCGGCCCGCCGGCGGCCGAGGGCACGATGATGCTGATCGGCCGGCGCGGCAATTCGGCGCGCGCCAGTGCCGGTGCAGCGCAGGCCGCGAACAGTGCGCGCCGCTTCATCCGCGCCCGGCCTCGCGCAGCGCAGCCAGATGGCTGCGCGCCTCGCGCGCCAGATAGCGGCGCAGGCGGATCAGGCCCGCATCATGCTGGTACAGCGTCTCGTGCTTTTCCAGGCCGAGGCCGCAGCCATCCATCATCTCACGGTCCTGCTCCAGCACCTGCCAATGCCGTGGTTCGAGGCGCGTGCGGTAGAGGAAGCGCCACACATCGCGCTGCCAGCCCGAGACGCGGCGGAAGCGCCAGAAGAAGCAGGCGCTGTTCGTCTCATCCACCGGCGTGATGACCGAGACGATGCCGAAATTCCCGCCAGGGCCCCCGGTCTTGGGATAGGGAATTTCGAGCCGCACGAAGAGCGCGCCATCGTCGAGGAATTCGCTCCAGTCGAAATTCACATCGCGCTGGTCGCGCTTCTCGAAGAAGAAGCCCTTTTCCGTGTCGCGCGTCTGGAACACCGCCGTCGTGTCGCCCTGGTACATGGTGTGCGAATTGGCGTGCAGGAAGGTCCCGTGCATCGGGTCCATCAGGTTGTCGTAGACATAGCGCCAGTTCGCGCGCCAATCGGCGTGGCAGCAGAAATGCGCGTAATCGGGCGCGGCGAGTTGCTCGGGCAGGCGCAGCGGCGGCGCCTCAGTGTTCAGCGCATCGCCGAACCAGACCCAGATGGCGCCGGCGGCTTCCTCGGAGGGCCAGGTCTTCACCGCGCGCTTGCCCTCCAGCGGGCAACCGGGCTGGCCGGGCACCGCGAGCACCGTGCCATCGGGTGCCACCTCCACGCCGTGATAATTGCAGCGCAACCGGTCGCCTTCGTTGATGCCCTTCGAGAGCGGCACGGCGCGGTGCGGGCAGCGATCGGTCTGCACATGCACCTGGCCCTTGCTGTCGCGCCACAGCACGAGCTTCTCGGACAGCCGCGTGAGGCCGACGGGCTTGCCGCCCTGTTCGACATAGCGTCCCGGCAGCACCGGATACCAACGGTTGCGCAAGCCGGTCAGCAGATGCGCATGCACCTCCTGGTCGGTGGGCTGGGTGGTGGCAGGGCGGGTGAGCGTGGTGGCGGACATGGCTCAGTCTCCCAACTCGCGCATCAGCGCGGTGAAATTCGCTTCGGTCCAGGCGCCACCATCGCGCGGCCGCACGCGCGATGCATTCAGCGCCGTGACCAATGCTGGCAGTTCGTAGTGGCCCGCGCCGAAGGCGACTTCCATGGCAGCGGAGAGCTGCATCTCCCATTCGGTCGGCTCGCGCCGGCGGGATTGGTGCGGGTCGAGAGCCGGGAATGCGTAGCTGGGCATGGCGTCCTCCTTCCTCAGATATCGAGAACCAGGCGCGGCGAGGCCGCGCGGGAAACACAGGTCATCATCACGCGCCCTTCGGCGCGCTCGGCGGCCGAGAGGATGCTGTCGCGATGGTCCACGCTGCCCTCCAGCACGCGGCATTCGCAGGTGCCGCAGACGCCCTGTTCGCAGGAGGATGGCACATCGAGGCCGAAGCCGCGCAGCGTTTCCAGCACGCTCACGCCCGGTGCGACCATGGCGCGATGGCCCGATGCGGCGCAGAGCAGTTCGAAGCTGTCCTGCGCGCCATCCTGCGCGCCCGGCCGTGCGGCGAACCATTCGAAGCGCAGGCTGCCCGCGGGCCAATGCGCGCCCGCCTGTTCGACCGCGAGCATCAGCGCCGCCGGGCCGCAGCAATAGACCAGCGTGTCGGGAAGCGGCCTGGCGAGCAGTGCTGCCACATCCAGCCGCGTGCCCTGCGTGCTGACGTGGTGATGCACCACGCCGCCGGCGGCGCGCGCCTCGGCGATCAGGGGCGCATCGGCATCATGCGTGCACAGATGCAGCGTCCATGCGGCGCCCGCGGCGGCGGCCGCGCGCAGCATCGGCAGCAGCGGCGTGATGCCGATGCCGCCGGCGATGAACAGATAACGCGGCGCGGCATCAAAGCGGAAATTGTTGCGCGGGCC
>JAIXVH010000482.1 GCA_027483125.1 Acetobacteraceae bacterium
CGACGCTGGCGCCATGGGCCAGCAGCGTCTCGGCCATCATGCGGCCGAGGCCCGTGCCGCCGCCGGTGATCCGCACCCGCGCGCTGTCGAAGAGGTCAGGCTTGAACATCAGCCCGCGCTGAGGCCCAGGCGGCGGACGCGGCGCTCCTCCTCATCGGCGGTGCGCTGGATGAAGGCGCCATAATCGGCGCTGTTCAGGTATTCCAGCGGCATGTCGAGCCGCTCCAGCGTGGCGATATGCGCGGGGTCATGCAGGGCGATGCGGAAGCCCTCATGCAGGCGTGCAACAACGGCGGCTTCCATACCGAGCGGACCGACCACGCCATAGGGGCTGGTGACGCTCATGTCGTGGCCCAACTCGCGCAGGGTCGGCACATCCGGCAGCTTGGGCGAGCGGTTGCGCGACCAGACATTCAGCGCCCGCAGCCGTCCCTCGGCGATCAGCTGCAGCACGCCAGAGCCGGTGGCCGAGCCCTCGATATGCGCGCCGATCAGCGCTGGCACCGCATCGCCCTCGCCACGGAAGGGCACGTGGGTCACCTCCATGCGCTCGCGCTCGGCCAGTTCGATCAGCGTCAGATGCGGGGTGCCATTGGCCCCGGTATTGCCCAGCCGCACGTCATTGGGGCGACGGCGCGCATCGGCGACCAGGTCGGCCCATGTCCGGTACGGGCTCTCGGCGCGCACGCAAACCATGAAGAGATAGCCGGTCAGATGGATGATTGGCGTGAAATCGGTGCGCGGGTTGAAGGCCATGCGCTGCATGAAGGGCAGGCGGATGGCCGGCAGCGCGAATTGCGCCAGCGTGTACCCGTCGGGCCGGGCATTGCGCATATTGGCGGCCGGCAGCGTGCCGCCGGCGCCGGGGCGGTTGTCGATCAGCACGCTCTGGCCGAAGGCGCGGGTCGCGGCTTCGGCGAAGCTGCGCATCTGCACATCGGTGGCGCCACCGGCTGGAAAGCTGATCTGGATGGTGATGGGGCGGTTCGGAAAGCCCTGCGCGAGCCCGATGCCGGGCGCGAAAGCGGGTGCGGCGAGCGCACCCAGAAGGTGGCGGCGATTCATGACGTTGTCTCCCGAAGCGTTCTTATAATGTGCGAGCAATAATCTCTTTCATCACCTCGCTGCTACCCCCGTAGATGCGGCCCACCCGCGCATCCGCCCAGGCGCGGCCGATCTCGTATTCGGCCATATAGCCATAGCCGCCATGGATCTGCAGGAAGGCATCGAGCCATTTGTTCTGCATCTCGGTGCCGAGCAGCTTGGTGGCGGCCGCTTCCTCGGCGCTGAGCTCGCCCTGCATGTGCCGCGCGATGCAGTCATCGACGTAGACGCGGAACATCTGGATTTCGGCCTTGGCGGCGGCGAGCGTGAAGCGATGCGTCTGGAAATCGAACACTGTCTGTTCGAAGATGCGCCTCTCCTTCGCATAGGCCACGGTCTTCTCCAGCATGCATTCCATGCTGGTCGCCGAGCGGATGGCGATGATCAGCCGCTCCTGCGGCAGCTGGTGCATCAGCTGGTGGAAGCCGCGGTTTTCCGCCCCCAGCAGGTTCTCCGCCGGCACCCGCACCTCATCGAAGAACAGCTCCGACGTGTCCTGCGCGTGCATCCCGATCTTCTCGAGGTTGCGCCCGCGCGTGAAACCGGGCGTGCCTTCCTCCACGGCAATCAAGGAAATCCCGCGCCGCCCGGCCTCGGGGTCGGTCTTGCAGACCACGATCACGATGCCGCAATTCTGCCCGTTGGAGATGAAGGTCTTCGACCCGTTGATCACCCAAGTGTCGCCATCCCGCCGCGCACTGGTCCGCACCGCCTTGAGGTCCGAGCCCATGCCAGGCTCGGTCATCGCGATCGCACCGATCAGCTCGCCCGAGACCATCTTCGGCAGCCACTCGCGCTTGCGCGCAGCGGTCGCATAGGCGTGGAAATAGGGCACGACGATATCGCTGTGCAGCTGGAAGGCGACGCCGGATGCATTCACCCGCGCGAGCTCCTCGACCACGATCGCGCTATGGCCGAAATCGCCGCCCGCACCGCCGAATTCCTCAGGCAGCATGGGGCAGAGGAAGCCCTGTTCGCCGGCGCGCCGCCACAGCGCGCGCGGCACGATGCCGTCGCGTTCCCATTGGCGGTGATGCGGCGCGATTTCGCGGTCCACGAAGCGGCGCAGCTGGTCGCGGAACATCTCGTGCTCTGCGGTATAGACGCGGCGCTCGCGGGCGCGGGGCAGGGCGGTGTCCATCATTCGTCTCCCAGCAATGCGGTGATGTCTTCGGCGGTGAAGCCCGCCTCCTGCAGCACGGCGCGCCCATCCTCCCCGCGCAGCCGCGCGGGCGCGCCGGGGGCGGAGGGTGTCGCCGAGAACCTTGGGGCGGGTGCCGGTTGCACTACGCCATCGCGTTCGAAAAACGTCCCCCGCGCGGCGTTGTGCGGATGCGCCGGCGCTTCGGCCATCGACAGCACGGGTGCGACGCAGGCATCGCTGCCATCGAAGATCGCGGCCCATGCGTCGCGCGTGCGCGCGGCCAGGGCGGCGGCGATCCGCGCCCGCAGCGCGGGCCAATGCGCGCGGTCATCACGCGCCGCGAAATCCTCCGCCGGCAGCCCCAGCCTGCGGAGAAATTCGGCGAAGAATTGCGGCTCGATCGGCCCCACCGACAGGTGCTTGCCGTCCGCACACCGATAGACACCATAGAAGGGCGCCCCGCCATCCAGCAGGTTGGCACCCCTTGGTGCGCCCCATCGCCCGGCCGCGCGCATGCCATAGATGGGCGCCATCAGCAGTGCGGCGCCATCGCTCATCGCCGCATCCACCACCTGGCCCTGGCCGCTGCGCGCGGCGTGCAGCAGAGCCGCCAGCATGCCCATGGCCAGCAGCATTCCGCCGCCGCCGTAATCACCCACCAGGTTGAGGGGCGGCACCGGCGTTTCCGTAGTGCCGATCGCGTCCAGCGCGCCGGAAATGGCGATGTAGTTGATGTCGTGCCCGGCTGTCGGCGCGTAAGGGCCGCTCTGCCCCCAGCCGGTCATGCGGCCATAGACCAGGCGGGGATTGGCCTTCAGGCAGGGTTCCGGCCCCAGGCCCAGGCGCTCCATCACGCCTGGCCGGAAGCCCTCCAGCAGCGCATCGGCGCCCGCCACGAGGCGCAGCACCGCATCCCGCGCCGCCGGTGATTTCAGGTCGAGTGCCACCGAACGCCGCCCGCGCCCCGTCACATCCTTGCGCGAACCAGGCGCGCCGTCGCGGCGTTCCACGCGGATCACCTCCGCGCCCATATCGGCCAGCAGCATGGCGCAGAACGGGCCTGGCCCGATGCCCGCCATCTCGATCACGCGCAGCCCGGCAAGCGGCCCCATTGCAGTTCCTCCCGCCGGGCTTTGCCGGCCCGCGCAGCTTGAAGCAGCGCGGGCCTGCGTCAATCCAGCCTTGGCTGGGCGCGCGATGCAGCGTCTTTGGCGAAGCGCCTCAACGCATCACGCGTCTCAGGCTTGGCCAGGGTCCAGCCAGCCCACATGCCCATCCTGGCGCCGGTACACGACGTTGATCACGCCCGATGCGCTGTTGCGGAACAGCAGCACCGGGGCGGCTGCGGTTTCCAGCCGGATCGCGGCCTGGCCCACGGTCAGTTGCATGACGGATTCCGGGCGCTCGGCCACCACCATGGCATGGGCGGCGTCGGCCTTCGCCTCGGCGTCGTCATCCATCGGCGTCTCGGCAGCTTCGCGCAAACTGGCCTGGCGTGGCGGGCCGGCGGCGGGGTCGCGCAAATGCGCCTGGCCGCGGGCGTGTTCGTTCACGCGTCGTCGGTAGCGGCGGAGGCGCTTGCCCAGATGTTCGGCCGCGGCCTCGAAGGCGCGATGCGCATCGGGCGCCTCGCCCTCGGCCTGCATGGTCAGGTTGCGGCCGGCATGCATGTTGATGTCGCAGAGGAAATGGCCGCGATTGCGGCTGAACACGACCCGAGCCTCCATCGCATGGTCGAAATACTTCGACGCGATGGTGTTCAAGCCCTGCTCGACATGGAAACGCAGCGCGTCGCCAGTGTCCACGCTCTTTCCTGCCACGGTGATATGCATAGGGCACTCATCCTTCTGCCTGCGGGGAAGTGCCGCGGGCCGGGGGCGATGCGCCTCAGGCCGGAACGGCCTTTCCCTCCTTGTCGCGCTTGCGTTGCACCGATGATGGTATCCGCAGCGCGTCCCGATATTTGGCCACGGTGCGGCGGGCGATGTCCACGCCTTCTTGGCGCAAAATCGTAACAATTTGGTCGTCGGAGAGAATGGTCGAGGCAGTTTCCTTGTCGATCAATGACTTGATGCGTGAACGCACCGCCGCCGCGCTGACCGACTCACCGCCCGCCGTGCCGGCAATTGCTTGCGTGAAGAAGAATTTCAACTCCAGCGTGCCGCGCGGGGTGGCAATGTACTTGTTGGAGGTGACGCGCGAGACGGTGCTTTCGTGCAGCTCCACCTCGGTCGCGATGTCGCGCAGGATCAGCGGCTTCAGGAACTCCACCCCATGGCGGAAGAAGGCGTCCTGGCGCTGCACGATGGCGGCGGCCACCTTCAGGATGGTGTTGGCCCGCTGCTCCAGGCTGCGGGCCAGCCAATTGGCGGTGGCGAGCTTGTCCTGGATGAAGGCGCGGCTGTCCTTGTCGCGGGTGGAGACCAGCGCGCGCGCCGCGAAGCCCTGGCGGACCAGGACGCGGGGCATGGTCTCGGGGTTCAGTTCCAAAAGCCAGCCACCATCGGGGCCGGGGCGCATCAGCACATCGGGCTGCACGATGGCCGCTGGCGGGCCGTCCATGCCTGCGCCGGGCTTGGGGTCCAGGCGCTTGAGCTCGGCGATCATCTCGGCCAGGTCCTCGGCATCCACGCCGCAGCGGGCCTGCAGGCCCGAGAGGTCGCGGCGGGCCAGCATCTCCAGATTGTCCAGCAGTGCCTGCATGGCCGGGTCCAGCCGGTTCTGCTCGGCCAGCTGCGCGGCCAGGCATTCCGCGAGGTTGGCGGCGAACATGCCCGGTGGGTCCAGCCGTTGCAGGCGGCGCCGCACCGCCTCCACCCGGGCGGGCGGGCAGCCCAGGCGCGCGGCCATCGCCGCCACATCCATCTGCAGGCGGCCAGAGGGTTCGAGCATGGCCAGCATGGCGCCCGCGATCAGCTGTTCCTGCGGGTCATCGAAGGTCAGGCGGATCTGTTGCGCCAGGTTCTCGCGCAGGGATGGGCCGGGGCCGCCCAGATCCTCGATGGTGCCAAGCTCATCGGTGTCGAACCCGCCGCCGCCGCCGATCGCGGGCTGAAACGCCTCCCCGGTATCGACCATATTCGACCAATCGGCATCCAGCGCGCCATCGGCGAGCGTGTCGCTGGCCGCGATCTCTGCGGAATCCTTGGGCGTGGGTGCTTCGGCCAGGCCATCGGCCGCGCGGTCATCGCGGCTTTCGGGGGTGGGCGCGGTCGCGCTGTCCGCGCGTTCCAGCAGCGGGTTGCGCTCCAGCTCCTCCTCCACGAAGGCCGTCACATCGAGGTTCGTGGCTTGCAGCAACGCGATCGCCTGCCGCAGCTGCGGCGTCATCACCAGCGATTGCGATTGCCGCAGGTCTAGCCGCGGGCCCAGAGACATCCTGTCTTGATCCGGCCAAAGTGAAACTCAGGCTGGAGCTTACAGACTAAACCTTTCCCCAAGGTAGACCCGCCGCACACCTTCATGCGCGACGATGTCCCGAGGTGTCCCTTCCATGAGCACCTGGCCATCATGAAGGATATAGGCGCGGTCGATGATCTCCAGCGTCTCGCGCACATTATGGTCGGTGATGAGCACGCCCAGGCCGCGGGTTTTCAGGTGCTTCACCAGGTCGCGGATCTCGCCCACCGCGATGGGGTCGATGCCGGCCAGCGGTTCGTCCAGCAGGATGTAGTTGGGCTGGGTGGCCAATGCGCGGGCGATCTCGCAGCGCCGGCGTTCGCCGCCCGACAGCGCCAGCGCCGGCGTGCGGCGCAGATGCGCAATGCCGAATTCGGCCAGCAGCGCATCCAGCATCTGCTCGCGTCGGTCGCGCAATGGTTCCACCACTTCCAGCGCCGCGCGGATATTGTCCTCGACCGACAGGCCGCGGAACACGCTGGCCTCCTGCGGCAGGTAGCCCAGGCCCAGCCGCGCGCGGCGATACATGGGCAGCATGGTCACGTCATGGCCGTCCAGATGCACCGTGCCCTCATCGGGCTGCACCAGGCCGGTCATCATGGTGAAGGTGGTGGTCTTGCCCGCGCCATTGGGCCCCAGCAGCCCCACCGCCTCGCCCCGCCGCAATTCCAGTGACACGCCGCGCACCACCGGCCGCTTGCGATAGCGCTTGCCCAAGCCCCGCGCGACCAGCCCGCCCGAGCCTTCGATGGCGGCGAGAGCGTTCATCGCGGCCCCTGTTGCGGCGCGGCTTGCGGCGTGATGACGCCCTGCACGCGCGCCCCGCCCGCGGCGCCACCCACCAGGCGCGAGACGCCGGTGACCAGGTTCACCACCGCTTCCTGGCCATTCACCTGGGATTCCCCGCGCGTGATGCGCACATTGCCGACCAGCCGGGCGATGCCGCTCTCGGCCGAATAGACGGCGCGTTCGCCGCGGACCACTTCGGTGGCGGTGCGGATTTCGACATTGCCGAACAGTTCCACCCGGTCGAGCTGGCCGCGCGCCGGCGGGCCGCCGGTGGTGGCCGGGCGCGCGGCACCCTCGGGCGGCAAATAGGCGACCAGCGTGTCGGCACCCAGGCGGCGCCCGTCATTGGTGACCACCACGGCATTGCCGCGCGCCACCGCCATGCGGCGATTGGACCAGTATTCCAGGCTGTCGCTCGCGGTGATGCGCTGTTCGCGCGTGGTCAGCGCCAGTTCCCGGCCGGTCAGCACCAGCACGGCCTGGTCCATGTCGTAGACGGCGCGGTCGCCGGTGGCGGTATCGGATGGGGTGGCGATGCGCACGCCGCCCTCGGCCTCCAGCCGCCAGATCTGGTTGCTGCCGGTCAGTGGCGTGTCGGCCGCAGCGCCCTGGCCGCGATAGCGCGCGAGCAGCCTCTCGGCATTCAGTGTCACATTGTCGCGCACCGCGCGCGCGCCACCGCGCGCCACCACCACGCGCTGCTCCTGCCGCCACTCGATGCCATCCTGCGCCTGGATGTCGATCGGGCCGCCGCGCGAGAGGTTGATGCCCTGCGCCTGCCCAAGCGGGGGGGCCACACCGGCCGCGAGGCACAGCAGCAGCGCCAGGCGCCTCACCGTGCCTCGCCTTCCAGCACGGCACGCGCGCGGCCGGTGAAGATAATGGCGGCACCGCGTTCGCGGATTTCGAAGCCCTCGCCGGTGATGCTGCCGAAGGGGCCGGTCGCCTCGATGGGTGTGGCGCCATTGGCGCTGCCGGCGGCGAGGTCCAGCGTCGCGGCCTGGGTATGGAAGCGCGTGCCGGCATCGTGCCACAGGGTCACGTCGCCGGTCAGTTCCAGCAGGTTGCGGCCGCGATCATATTCGCCCGCGCGGGCTTCCAGCAGCAGCCATGCGCCATCGGTCAGGGTGATGTCGGCGCGCGGCGCGGTCAGCGCCACCACCTCCGCGCCCGGGCCACCGCGGCCCTGCACCTGCTGCGCCATCTCGGCGCTGATGGTGTAGGGGCGGCGCTGCTCATCCGTGCCCTGAAAGAGCGGCTGCGAGACATGCGCGGCGGCAACCCCGGTGCCCTGGCGGAAGGAGAGGCGGTTCTCCTTGCCCTCCAATTCGGGCCACAGCAGCAGCAATGCGAGCAGCGCGAAACCCATCCCCGGCAGCACCACGCGCAGCGCGCGCATCACCGCCTGGCGGCGCGCCAGGGCGCCGGCCGAGGGCAGCACCCGCGCGCGGGAGGGCGTGGGCATCGCGCGCCGCGCGGCGATGGTCTCGCGCGGGCGCTCGGGCGCGCGCCCAAGGGAGGGACGGTGAGGCTGGGCCGCGCTCACGCCACACCCATGCGCAACAGGTCATGGATATGCAGGATGCCGACCGGCGCACCCTGCGCATCGACCACGAACAGCGCGGTGATGCTGCGCTCGTTCATCAGCCGCAGCGCCTCGGCGGCCAGCATGTCGGGCCGCGCGGTGCGCACACCGCGGGTCATGACGCTGGCCGCGTCGCGCGCCAGCAGGTCGCCGCCGGATTTCAACGCGCGGCGCAAATCGCCATCGGTGATGATGCCGGCGAGGCGGCCATCCTCGACAATGCCCAGGCAGCCGAAGCGGCCGGCGGTCATGGCCACCAGCGCCTGGTCCATGAGCATGGCGGGCGCGGCCAGCGGCATGTCGCTGTGCATCAGCTGCTCCACGCGCATCAACTGCGCGCCCAGCTTTCCGCCGGGGTGGAACATGCGGAAATCGGCCGGCGTGAAGCCGCGGCGGGTGAGCAATGCGACGGCCAGCGCGTCGCCGAGCGCCATTTGCATGGTGGTGCTGGTGGTGGGTGCCAGGCCCATCGGGCAGGCTTCGGGTGCTGCCGGCAGCACCAGCGCCACATCCGCGTCGCGCGCCAGCGAGGATTCGGCGCGGCCGATGATCGCGACCAGCGTCAGCCCGAAGCGCCGGGTATGCGCGACCAGGTCGGAGAGTTCCTGCGTCTCGCCGCTGTTGGACAGCGCCAGCACCACGTCGCCGGCCAGGATCATGCCCAGATCGCCATGGCTGGCCTCGCCCGGATGGACGAACATGGCCGGCGTGCCGGTGGATGCCATGGTGGCCGCGATCTTGCGCCCGACATGCCCGGACTTGCCCATGCCCGAGACGACGACGCGCCCGGTCGCACCCGCCAGCGCCTCGACCGCCGCTTCGAAGCGGTGGTCCAGTGCGTCGGTCAGGAGCGAGAGCGCCTCGGCCTCCAGGGAGAGCACGCGGCGGGCGACGGAAAGATGCGATTCGGCAGGCACGGGCAGGTCCACAGGCAAGCTATGATCCGCGGCCCCGGGCCGGTCAATCACCGGAATGAATGGTTACTTTTTGTGGCCTCACGGAGTCGTGAGCATCATTCGTTGATGCGCTCGATCCGGTTGGCCTCGACCACCGCGCGCCACAGCGCGATTTCGCGGCCCACATGGGCGGCGAAGCGTTCTGGCGGGCCGCCTTCGGGGCGCGCACCCAAGGCGCGCAGACGCTCCTGGACGGCGGGTTCGGCATTGGCGCGGTCCAACAGGCGGTTGAGGCCGGCAACGACGGCAGGCGGCGTGCCGCGCGGCGCCATGTAGCCGAACCAGGGTTCCACGATGGCGTTGGGCACGCCCATTTCGGCGAGCGTGGGGATGTTCGGCAGGGCCGTGTCGCGCGTGCGGCCGGAGACCACGATCGGGCGCAGCTGCCCGCCCTGGATGGCGCCGATCAGCGTGGGCACATTCTCGAACATCATCTGCGTGGCACCCTGCATGACGGCCTGCATGCCAGGCGCGCCGCCGCGGAACGGCACATGGGTCAATTGCAGGCGCAGCCGGTCATTGAGCAATTCGGGCAGCAGGTGGTTGGAACTGCCGAAGCCCGAGGAGGAGTAGTTCACCGCCGAGCCCTGCTGCCGCGCCCAGGCCAGGAATTGCGGCCAGTCGCGCGCCGGGTGGTCGGGGCGGACGACGAGCACGTTCATCACCGAGCCCGACCAGAAGACCGGCACCAGGTCGCGCTCGATATCATAGGGCATGCGGGCATAGATGCTGGCGTTGATGGCGCAATTGCCGACGGTGCAGGCGCCCAGCGTCAAGCCATCGGGCGTGGACTGCGCGACAGCGGCCATGCCGATATTGCCGTTCGCACCCGAGCGGTTCTCGACCACCCAGCGATGCGGCAGGTCGCGGCTGGCAGCCTCGGCGAAGATGCGGGCGATGAGGTCGGTGGCGCCGCCGGGCGGGAAGGGAACGATGATGCGCACCGGGCGGTCGGGCAGCCAGTCCTGGGCTGATGCCGGCAAGGCGAGCGCGCAGAACAGTGCCAGGATGAGGCGGCGCATGGTGTTTCCCCGTGTTTGTTGGGGGCAGTGTGGGGCGCTGGCGCTTGTGCTGTCCAGCGCGGTAGCGGGGGCGTGCCACGCGAATGTCACTTGGTCCCGGCCTTCGCCGCCATACAGTCGCGCTGCACGAAGGAGACCGGTCATGCCCATCGTTCGTATCCTGGCGCTCGCCGGCCTCGCGCTCGGCCTCTTGGCAGCCCTTCCCGCCGCGGCCCAGGCGCCGAGCGCCGAGTTGCTGGCAGCCATGCGCACAGGTGGGCTGGTGCTGTATTGGCGCCACCCCGCCACCCATGCCGACCAGGCCGATACCAACCCCGCAGACCTCGCCAATTGCGCCACCCAGCGGAACCTGAACGACACTGGCCGCGAGCAGTCGCGCCTGTTGGGGGCTGCGCTTCGCGAACGCGCTGTGCCGGTCGGGCAGATCATCGCCTCGCCTTTCTGCCGTGCGCGGGAGGCAGCGCAACTGCTCGGCCTGGGGCCTGTCACCACCAGCATTGACATCGCCGAGGGCGGGCTGGTCGTCACGCCGATCGAGAACAACCGCCGGGCTGCGGCGCTGCGCCGGCTGCTGGGGACGGCGCCGGCTGCGGGCAATCTGCTGCTGGTCAGCCACCGGCCCAACATCCTCGACGCGGTGGGTGTGGACGCCTTCACCATCGCCGAGGGCGAGATCTTCGTCTTCCGCCCGCGCGCCGAAGCGCCGGGCTTCGCCTTCATCGGCCGCGTGCCGATGGCCGGCTGGCGCTGAGCTCGCCCGCGCGCTGAGCGCTGATCTTGCACCCCTGCGTGCCGGTGGTTAATGTGGACCCTATGCGGAACCTGCACGCCAAGCTCGCGCGCATCTCCGGGGCCTCTCGCCCCGCGCTTCCGCTCGGCCTCCTTCTTCTCCGACTTCCGCGCCCCTGAGCGGGACGTCTGGCCGCATGGCCGCGTCGCTCAGGGGGGAGCCCCGGCGGCGAGGATGCCGCGCGCCAGACACACACGCAGGACCACCAACATGCCCTTCATCCACCCCAGTTTCGGCCAGGTCGAACCAGGCCGCATCTATATCTTCGACACGACGCTGCGCGATGGCGAGCAGTCGCCCGGTTTCTCGATGAATCTCGACGAGAAGCTGCGCATGGCCGAGACGCTGACCGAGCTCGGCGTCGATGTGATCGAGGCGGGCTTCGCCATCGCCAGCCCCGGCGATTTCGAGAGCGTGCAATCCATCGCCAAACGCTTCGCCAAGGACGGGCCGGTGATCGCGAGCCTCTCGCGCGCCAACCAGGCCGACATCATGGCGAGCGTGGAGGCCACCAAGCCCGCCGCGCGGCCGCGCGTGCACATCGTGCTGGCGACGTCTGACCTGCATATGCGCGTGAAGCTGCGCATGACGCGCGAGGAAGTGCTGGCGCGCATCACCGAAAGCGTGAGCCTGGCGCGCAACCATGCCGCGGATGTCGAATGGTCGGCCGAGGATGGCTCGCGTTCGGACATCGAATTCCTGTGCCGCTGCGTCGAAGCCGCGATCAAGGCGGGTGCCACCACGATCAACATCCCCGACACCGTCGGCTATTCGCTGCCGGCCGATATGGGCATGATTTTCCGCTCCCTGCGCGAACGCGTGCCGGGCGCGGAGCAGGTCATCTTCTCGACGCACAACCATAATGACCTGGGCCTGGCGGTGGCCAATACGCTGGCCGCGATCGAGGCCGGCGTGCAACAGGTCGAATGCACCATCAACGGCATCGGCGAACGCGCCGGCAATGCCTCACTGGAAGAAGTGGCGATGGCGCTGCGCACGCGCCATGACGCGATCAGCGCCAAGACCGGCATCCGCACGCAGAAGCTGCTGGGTGCGTCCCGGCAACTGGCGGCGATCACCGGCTTCGATGTGCAGCCCAACAAGGCCATCGTCGGCCGCAACGCCTTCGCGCACGAGTCCGGCATCCACCAGGATGGCGTGCTGAAGGACGCCTCCACCTATGAGATCATGACCCCGGAAAGCGTGGGCTGGACCACCAATTCCATCGTGCTCGGCAAGCATTCCGGCCGCGCCGCCTTCCGCGACCGGCTCAAGACGCTGGGCTACGAGCTGGGCGACAACCAGCTGAATGACGCCTTCCGCCGCTTCAAGGATTTGGCCGACCGCAAGAAGGTCGTCTATGACGAGGACATCGCAGCCCTGGTCGATGA
>JAIXVH010000248.1 GCA_027483125.1 Acetobacteraceae bacterium
AAGTCACTCTCCGTCATGCTGGCCACCCCAAAGACCAGGATGGCGTGCCCGTTGAACTCCACCTGCGTATTCCCATTGGCCATGTTCAGGAACAACTGGCTGAACTGCGTCACACCGCTGCCCGCGGCGAACTGGATCTTGGCCTGGCCGGCGGTGAAGCTCGCCACCTGATCATAGCCCCAGCCGGTATCGTTGTAGAGGAAGCGGTCAGCCCCGCCTTGGGAATAGATCACGTCATTGCCCGCGCCGCCGATCAGCGTGTCGGCCGCCGCCGTGCCCCAGAGCGTGTCATTGCCCGCCCCGCCATTGATCATCGACGCGACACCCGCATCGTTGCCGACAAGCAGATTGGCCAGGTCATTGCCGACCAGCCCGGTGCCGGTCACGTACAGCCGCGCCTCCTCCACATTGTCGCCGATGGCGAAGGTGCCGGCGCCGGTGAAATAGACGATGTCATAGCCGGCATTCAGCCCTTCGGTGACGATGGCCGCGCTGTCGAAGACCACATACTGGTCATTGCCAATGCCGCCGGCCATGACATCAGCGCCACCCTGGCCGCGCATGATGTCATCGCCGCCCTCGCCATTCAGCGTGTCCGCGAAGGGACTGCCCCAGAGCACGTCATTGCCACCGCGGGCGTCAATGCGGCTGGCCTCGGCCTGGTTGGCGACCAGGTCCTCGGCGGTGTCGGCGCCGGTCAGGCGGACCACGCCGGGAGCGGCCATGCGGACGATCTCGACATGGGCGAAATTGGTCCAGTTGTTGACCGCGACCCAGGCAGTGTCGGTGCCTTCATTGACCAGCTCCAGGATGCTCGCATTGACGTGGCCGACCACGAACTGGTCATTGCCAGCATCGCCGATCATGGAAACCGGCCCGTTCTGGCCGCGAATGATGTCGTCACCCTCGCCGCCATACAGGGTATGTGCGCCGTTGCCGCCCCAGATTTCATCATGGCCGGCCGCGCCATCGATCGAACTGGCGGCCGCGGCATTGGCGACGATGATGTCGTTGCCCATGCTGCCATAGGCCACGGTGCCGGCGCCGTACAGGCGGAGGATTTCGACATGCTCGGCCAGCGTCCAGCCATCGCTGGAGACCCAGGCAGTATCGGTGCCCATGCTCGCGAACTCTGTGAGGATGTCGCCGGCGCTGTCCACCAGGTAGGTGTCGTTGCCATGGCCGCCGGCCATGACGTCGTCGCCGAGGCCGCCATCAAGGTGGTCGTCATCCCTGCCGCCGAATAGGCCGTCCCTGCTGCCGGCGCCGCCCAACAGCGTGTCGTTGCCCCATGAGCCCCTGAGGTTCGAGGCGACAGTGCTTCTGCCTACCAGCAGGTCGCCACCGGCGCCGCCAATGGCATCGATGAGCGTCGTCCCGGTCAGGGTCACGGCCTGGCCCGCGATGATGGTGCCCTGCGGTCCACCTGTGATCTCACGCAGATCAATGGTGAGGGGGGTCGAGACCGCCGAGGCATTCAACTGCATGGCACCTGCGCCGATGAAGGCGCGCGCAGGATCCAGGCTGACAAGCCGTGCATAGTCATCAGTGATGAAGTGCTCGTATGTAAAGTCCCAGGGAAGCCCAAATGAATTCGTGGTGTCGTTGGAAAGGATGCGCAGCCTGGCGGAGGTCAGCGTGGAGGGGTCGGCCAGCGCTTGGGCCGTGACGGAGAGCGTCCAGATGCCGGCTGCATCCTCGCCCCAGAAACCCGGCGTGTTGAGGGTGAAGCCCCCCGCGGGCCAGGGCAAAGGCGCGTTGATGTCATAGTTGCCTGATGGAAGCTGCTGAAAGGCGTTGCCGGGCGTGCGGGCCATGGTGATCCGTGTGCCGCCCGGCGATTCCAGGGCGATCGTCAGCTCCGCGGCATAAATCGCATTGATCCCGAGATCGAGCTCGACCCGGTTGGTCAGCACACCCCGCCCAACCGGGAAAGACGGCGCATTGATGGTGAAGGTGGTGCTGAAGGTCTGCTCGGTATTCACGCCACCCGCCGTGATGCGGCCAGTGGAGGCGGCGTTGGCGGTGGTGGTCTGCCAGCCCGCGCCAGCGCTGGCAGTGTGATATATCCAATGCTCGGCCATGCGGACGGCGGCGTCGGCATCGACCAGGCCAAAGCCGTAATCGGTTGAGAAATTCAGGCCGCCGCCATTGGCATTGGGCGCAGCTGTGGTGACCCAAGCCGAGCGGTTCATGCTGGTGTGGCCGGGCAAGCCCGCATCGACATCCACCTGCCGGGCGGAATAGGCCAGGATTTGCTGGACATCGATGTAGGTCAGCCGAGGATTGGCCTCCAGCATCAAGGCAACAACGCCGGAGACCACCGGCGCAGCCGCCGAGGTGCCATTGAAACCCGTATAGTCACCGTCCGGGCTCGGTTGGCGGTTGTAGCCTTTGGTTGGGCCAGCGCGGTCGGTCGTGATGACGCCGAGGCCGGTCTGCAGGTCCTGATCGGATTGCCCGGCGGAGGCGGAGACCAGCAAATTGGCGCCGCGCGTGGAATAGTCGGTGATGATACCCGTGTTGTCCAAGGCCGCGACGGATATGGTGAACCGATTGGCTGTGATGGCGCTCAGCGCGCCTTCATTGCCGGTCAGGTCCTGCCCGCTGACAAGGGTTTTGCGTTCATTGCCGTTGGCGAAGATCACGATCGAGCCGAGGCCGCCACGGCCATAGTTCGCCAGGTCGGCAATGCTGTCCAACGTCGCGGTGCCTGGGTTGTTGAAGGCGATATCAAAGCCCCAGGAATTGTTCAGCACCGCCACACCATCCAACAAAGCCTGTTGGAAGGCTTCTGCCGCGTCGCCGGAGTTCGGACCGAGGATGCGGTACGAGACGATCTTGGCGCCCGGTGCGACACCGACGCCCCCCAGGCCATTATTGCCGACGGCCGCGATCACGCCGGCGACCGCGGTGCCGTGATCGTCGTCACCGGCGACGGGCCGGCCGGTGACCAGGTTGGCGTTGCTGGCATCGAACAGCGTAGAGCCGGCTGGGCGGGTCCACATGTTGGCCGCGAGGTCGGGGTGGGTGGCTTCGACCCCGTCATCGAGCACGGCAACGAGGATGTTGCGGCCGATATAGTGCTTCCAGACGGAGGTGGCGCTGATGTCCATGCCGGCCATGCCACCGGCCTGGCCGGTGTTCAGCAGGTGCCAGGAAAACTGGAATAGCGGGTCATTGAGAGGCAGGCTGAAGGACATGGCGCCTCTCGGGTGCGTTAATCATCACGGCTGCGTGAGCGTTGCATGATGCGTGGGCGGTGTCATCCGGGGAATTGGGGCAGCGGGCGGGCCTTGGTTTGCAGCCGTGTTCCGGGCCGCCGCGCTTCGCTGGTGGATGCCCTACCCGAAGATGAAATCCCCCGCCGTCATGCTGGCCATGCCAAACACCAGGATGGCGAAGCCGCCGAATTCCACCTGCGTATTGCCGCCGGCGCTGTTGAGCGCGAGCTGGCTGAACTGCGTCACGCCACTGGTGCCGGCGAACTGGATCTTGGCCTGGCCGGCGGTGAAGCCCGCCACCTGATCATAGCCCCAGCCGGT
>JAIXVH010000204.1 GCA_027483125.1 Acetobacteraceae bacterium
GACAGATGCGCGAAAGTGGTCCAGATCTTGCGCCCGTTCAGCTTCCATCCGCCGGGCACGCGTTCGGCGCGCGTGCGCAGCGCCGCCAGGTCGCTGCCGGCTTCGGGTTCCGAAAGCCCAATGCAGAAGGCCAATTCGCCGCGCGCGATGCCGGGCAGGATTCGGCGCTTCTGCTCTTCGCTCGCCAGCCGCAGAATCAAGGGGCCCGATTGCCGGTCGCCGATCCAATGCGCGCCCACCGGCGCGCCGGCGGCGAGCATTTCCTCCAGCACAACCGTGCGCTCCAACCCGCTGCGAGCATGACCGCCATATTCGCGTGGCCAGACCATGCCGATCCAGCCGCGCTGGCCGACCTCTCGGGAAAAATCGCGGTCGAATCCCATCCAGGATCGCGCACGCACCGCGGGCGACCAGCGTCGATCGGCCAGGAAGGCGCGCACCTCCGCCCGCAGGGCCCCTGCCGTCGCCGGCAGGCTGACCGGTTCGAAACGCATCGCTTCCCCCCTTCACAACCGCGCCGCACGCCATAGGGTGCTCGCAGCATCGCGGGAGCATCATCATGGAAAATTTCGGCATGGGCCAGCCCGTCCGTCGCAAGGAGGATGTGCGGCTGTTGACCGGTCGCGGCACCTATACGGACGACATGAATCGCGACGGCCAGGCGCATATGGTCGTGCTGCGCAGCCCGCATGCGCATGCGCGGATTCTTTCGATCGATACAGCGGCGGCGCGCGCCGCACCCGGCGTGCTGATGGTGCTGACGCAGGCGGATGCGACCGAGGATGGCATTGGCCTGTTCCCGGTGATGGTCGAAGTGCCGGGCAAGGGCGGCACGAAGCTGGTGGCACCCCCGCGCACCATCCTGGCCGGCGATCGCGCGCGGCTGGTGGGCGATGCGGTCGCCATCATCCTGGCCGAGACGCGGCTGCAGGCGCAGGACGCGTCCGAGCTGGTGATGGTCGACTATGACGTGCTGTCGAGCATCACCGACACTGACACCGCCGCCGCCGAAGGCGCGCCGCAGATCTGGGATGAAGCGCCGCGCAACACCTGCGTCGTCTGGTCGAACGGACGTGAGGAGATGGCCAACGCCGCCTTCGCCAAGGCGGTGAAGACCAGCAGGCTGCGCCTGGTGCAGAACCGCGTCGTCGGCAACCCGATGGAACCGCGCGTCGCACTCGGCGAATACGACGCGGCCAGCGGGCAATACACGCTGACCAGCCCGACCCAGGGCGTGGTCCGTGTGCGCGATGCGCTGGCGCAGTTCATCTTCAAGGTGGAGAAGGCGAAGATCCGGGTGATCTCGCCCGATGTCGGCGGCGGCTTCGGCCTGCGCGGCAAGATTTTTCCGGAATCCGCGATGGTGCTGTGGGCGGCCAAGCGGCTCGGCCGGCCGGTGAAATGGCGCGCCGATCGCACCGAGACCATGCTGTGCGACCCGCATGGCCGCGACCATGTGACGGAGGCGGAAATGGCCTTCGATGCACACGGAAAAGTCCTCGGCATGCGCGTGCGCACCACGGCAGCGATGGGCGCCTATCTGATGGATTTCGGACCGCGTATTCCGACCGTCGCTGGCGGGCGCATCCTGGGCACTGTCTATGACATGCAGGCGGTGGATGTGGAGGTGCGCTGCGTCTTCACCAACACCACACCCACTGATGCCTATCGCGGTGCGGGACGGCCTGAGACGGCCTATGTGATCGAGCGCCTGTTGGATCTGGGCGCCGCCGAATTCGGCATCGCGCGCGAGGAGATCCGCGCGCGCAACTACATCAAGCCCGAGCAGATTCCCTACACCAACTGCGTCGGCAACGTGATCGATTCCGGGCGCTTCGAGGAGACGCAGGATCTGACGCTGAAGCTCGCTGATTGGGATGGGTTTGCGGCGCGCCGTGCCGCCAGTGCCGCCCGCGGCAAGCTGCGCGGCCGCGGCCTCGGCTATTTCATCGAGGCCTCCGGCGGCCAGCCCTTCGAATGGGCGCGCGTGACGATGCGCGAGGATGGTGGCGCTGACCTCACCATCGGCACCTTCAACCACGGCCAGGGCCATGAGACCGCCTATGCGCAGTTGCTGCATACCAAGCTCGGCATTCCCTACGACAAGGTGCGCCTGGTGCAGGGCGACACGGATGTGGTCGAGAATGGCGGCGGCACCGGTGGTTCGCGTTCCTCCCAGATGGGCGGCGTCGCCACCACCCGCGCGGGCGAGTTGGTAATCCAGAAGGCCAAGCGCATCGCGGCGCATCTGCTGGAAGTGGGCGCGGGCGACATTGAATTCGACGCAGGCCGCTTCCGCGTGGCCGGCACCGATCTCTCGCGTGGTTGGGCTGAGATCATCGCTGCCTCCAATGATCCGGCGCGCCTGCCGCCCGGCGAGAAGCCGGGCCTTGACGAACAGCTCACCTACAAGCGTGACACCGAGTGCAACTTCCCCAATGGCTGCCACACCGCTGAGGTCGAGATCGACCCCGAGACCGGTCATGTCGAGCTGGTGCGCTACGCCGCCATCGATGATGTGGGCGTGGTGATCAACCCGATGCTGGTGCATGGGCAGTGCCATGGCGGCATCATGCAGGGCATTGGCCAGGCGATGTTCGAACACGCGCAATACGACCCGGAATCCGGCCAGTTCCTGACCGCGACCTTCCAGGACTACTGCA
>JAIXVH010000481.1 GCA_027483125.1 Acetobacteraceae bacterium
ATCTGCACCGTGACGTCGAGGGCCGAGGTCGGCTTGTCGGCCATCAGCAGGTCGGGTTCGGGGATCAGCATCATCGCGATCATGATGCGCTGGCCCATGCCGCCCGAGACCTCGTGCGGGTAGAGGTTGTAGACGCGCTCCGGGTCACGGATGCGCACGGCCTCCAGCGCTTCCAGCACGCGGCGCCGCACGCCCGGGCCCTTGCCGCGCAGCGCCTCGGCGATCTGCTCGCCCACGCGCATCACCGGGTTCAGCGAGTATTTCGGGTCCTGCATCACGAG
Organism: Acetobacteraceae bacterium; assembly: GCA_027483125.1. Taxonomy (GTDB): domain Bacteria; phylum Pseudomonadota; class Alphaproteobacteria; order Acetobacterales; family Acetobacteraceae; genus Rhodovarius. The sequence goes on from JAIXVH010000481.1 coordinate 282, forward strand.
AGAGATGCGGCTGCCGCGCAGCGCGCGCATTTCGCGCGGGGTGGCGCGCAGCAGATCCTGGCCATCGAAGCGCAGGCACTTCGCTTCCAGCTTCGCGTGCGGCGGCAGCAGGCGCAGCAGCGAACGCCCGGTGACCGACTTGCCCGAACCGCTCTCACCCACGATGCCCAGGCGCTCGCGCCCCAGCGTGAAGGAGACGCCGCGCACCGCCCGCACCGGACCGGTGGGCGTGGGGAAGGTGACGCGAAGGTCGTCCACCTCCAGCATCATGACTTGCGCGGGTCCAGCACATCCCGCAGGCCGTCGCCCAGCAGGTTGAAGGCCAGGCTGACCACGATGATCGCGATGCCCGGAATGGTCGCGACCCACCACTGGTCCAGCACATAGCGCCGCCCGGCCGATATCATCGCGCCCCATTCCGCCATGGGCGGCTGTGCGCCCAGGCCCAGGAAGCCCAGGCCCGCCGCCGTCAGGATGATGCCCGCCATGTCCAGCGTGACGCGCACCACCAGCGATGCCACGCAGAGCGGCATGATATAGGCCCAGAGAATGCGCGCCGTCCGCGCCCCCTGCATCCGCGCCACCGCGATGTAGTCGCTGTTGCGGATGGTGATGGTCTCGGCCCGCGCGATGCGCGCATAGGGCGGCCATGATGTGAGCGCGATGGCGATGATGGCGTTCTCGATCCCCGGGCCGAGCGCTGCCACGAAGGCCAGCGCCAGGATCAGGCTGGGGAAGGCCAGGAACACATCGGTCACGCGCATCAGCACGGCATCCACCCAGCCACCGAGATAGCCCGCGGCCGTGCCCACCAGCAGGCCGATGGGGGCGGCGATCGCGGCCACCAGCACCACGATCATCAGCGTGATCCGCGCGCCATAGACCAGGCGCGAGAAGGTGTCGCGCCCGAATTCATCGGTGCCGAACCAATGGCCCTGGCTGCCCGGCGGCAGCAGCCGGCGCGTCAGGTCCTGCGCGTAGGGGTCATGTGTGGCAATCCAGGGCGCGAAGGCGGCCACCACGATCAGCCCCAGCACGATCACCAGCCCCAGCACCGCCAGGCGGTTGCGCTTGAACTGCAACCAGCCGCGATAGAACTGCCCGAGCGTGGCTTGCCGGCGCGAGGCCGGCGTGTCCGACAGCAGCAGGGCTTGCCAATTGCTCATCGCGCCCTCGGGTCCATCAGCTTGTACAGCGCATCCGACAGCAGGTTCAGGCCCACGAAGACCGCGCCCACCACCAGCGTGCCGCCCAGCACAGCATTCATGTCAGCGGCCAGCAGCGCTGTGGTCAGATAGCGCCCCAGGCCCGGCCAGGCGAAGACCGTCTCGGTCAGCACCGCGCCCTCCAGCAGCCGCGCATAGGACAGCGCGATGACGGTGATCAGCTGCACCGAGATGTTGCGCAGCGCATGCACCCAGATGATGCGCGCTTCCGACACGCCCTTGGCGCGGGCGGTGATGACGTATTCCTGGCTGAGCTGGTCCAGCATGAAGGAACGCGTCATGCGCGCGATATAGGCGATCGAGAAATAGCCCAGCACGGCCGCGGGCAGCACCACATGGCTGACGGCGTTCCAGAACACTTCCCATTCGCCGGCGAGTGCGGCGTCGATCAGGATGACGCCGGTGATGGCGGGCACGATGTCCTCGAAGAAGACGCCGAGCCGCCCGGGCCCCGCGACCCATCCGAGCATGCCGTAGAACACCAGCAGCCCCATGATGCCGAGCCAGAAGATCGGCACGGAATAGCCGACGAGCCCGACCACACGCACCAGTTGGTCCGGCCAGCGATCCTGCCAGACGGCGCCCGCGATACCCATCGGCACGCCGAGGACCACGCCGATGATGGTGGCGATGGTCGCCAGTTCCAGCGTGGCGGGAAAGACGCGCGCGATGTCGTCCAGCACCGGGCTGTTCGTCACCAGCGAGGTGCCGAAATCCCCCACCGCCATCTTCTGCACATAGATCCAGAACTGCCAGTAGAGCGGCTGGTCCAGGCCCAGCTCGCGCATCACCGCCTCATAGACATCGCGCGGGGCCTGGTCGCCGACCACGGCCAGCACCGGATCGATCGGCACCACGCGGCCGATGAAGAAGGTCACCGCCAGCAGGCCGAGCAGCGTGAGCGCGACCTGCAGCAGGAATTCACCGCCCCGGCGCGCCGTTGCCATGGCGCTGGCGCCGCCGGTCATGCTGGGCATGCCCTCAGCCCTTGGTGGCGAGCCAGTAGATGGCCGACAGCCCCGGCGAGCTCGCCATATAGCCGCGCAGGTTGGAACGGTGCGCGACCTGCACCTGCTGCTGCGCGAAGATGGCGAAGGGGGAGGTGTTCATGAACTCCTCCTGGATCTGCCGGTAGATGGCGGCGCGCGCATTCTGGTCGCGCTCGGTCATCGCGGCCTCGGTGCGGGCGGTCAGGGCGGGGATGTCCCAGCCATTGCGCCAGGTGAGCTTGCCCGGATTGTCGGTCCCCGGCGGGTTATGGGCGAAGCTGTCGGCGTTGTAGTGCGGGTCGGGGTAGCCCAGGCCCCAGATGCCGATGAAGAGTTGGTGGTTGCGGGCACGGAACTTGGCCAGCACCTGCGCGCCGGTGGCCGGCAGCACCTCCAGCCGCACGCCGCCGCGGGCCATGCTGGCCTGCAATGTCTGCGCCACATCCAGCGAGGGGAAGCTGTTCGCCGTGTCCATGGTCAGGGCGATGCCGCTGCCATGCCCGGCCTCTGTCAGCAGGCGCCGCGCGCGGTCGGGATCATAGGTGTAAGGGCGCGCATCCGTCGCACCCACGATGGCGCGCGGGATGAAGCTCTGGTGCGGGAAGACCTGGCCGGGCAGCAGGTTGTTCGCGATGCCGTCGTAATCCACCAGGTATTTCAGCGCCTCCACCACGCGCGGGTTGCGCAGCAGCGGGAAGGTGGTGTTCGCGCTGAAATACTGGATCGTGCCGCGTGGGAATTCGGCCAGCGAGATATTGGGCCGGCCGCGCAGCGCCACGATGTCGGTCGGCGTCAGGCTGCGCGCCACATCGATATCGCCGCGCTCCAGCAGCAGGCGTTGCGTGGCCGCTTCCGGCACGTGGCGGACGATGACGCGCTGCATCACCGCGCGCCCGCGCCACCATTGGTCATGGCGTTCCAGCGTGTAGCTCTCATTGGGCTGATAGCGCGTCAGTCGGAAGGCGCCGGAGGCCGCGGAATTGCGGTTCAGCCAGGTGTTGCCCATGTCCTCGCCGGCATTCTGCTGCACGAGGCGGCTGTCCACGACGGATGCGATGGTGGCGGTGAACAGGTTCTGGATCAGGCTCGGCGCATAGGGGCGGTCGAAGGTGACGGCGACGGTGTGCTCGCCCAGCTGCCGCACGGTCTGTTCCACATTGTCCCGCGTCAGGCCGACGGAGCGGTACATGAAGGCCGGCGTGCGGTTGATCAGCAGCGGGCGGCGCAGCGAATAGACCACATCGGCCGCGGTCAGCACATTGCCCGAATGGAAGCGCACGCCCTGGCGGATCTGGAAGGTGAAGGTGCGGCCGTCATCGCTGATGGTGAAGCTTTCCGCCAGGCTCGGCTGCAGTTCGGCGGTGGGCTTGGTGGGGTCCAGCGTGAAGAGCTGGTCATAGACATTCTTCAGCAGGTCGCTGCCCGTCACTTCGAAGGAATGGTGCGGGTCGAGTGCCACCAGGTCATCGATGGTGGCCGCGATGACCAGCGCGGTGCGCGGGGTCTGTGCCTGGGCCTCCCGGGCACCAGGCAGGGCGGTGGCGGCCAGGGCGGCGCCGCCGGCGGAGAGCAGGGCGCGCTTGGAGAGGTTGGGGGTCATGCGGACTCTGTCATTTGCTGCTGAGCGATGGAGGTTTATTGGGTCGCGGCCAAGCGTCAAGCTTGGTTTCCGGCAGCGGCCCTTGGATGGCGCGCGCCGGTTTGGCGCATGCCGTCACCGCAGTCGGTTCGAAGCGGCGACACAAGCGTGCTGTCGGGGCGGCATGTTCCAGCCTGTGGATAGGCGCCGAACCAGGCCCCCTCCCCAAGGCATGCAACGACGGCACTACCTGCACACGAAGCTTGCCGCATTCTCCACATCGCCGCCGGTGACGAAGCGCGCCACCTGCGGGTAAGGGCAAAGCGGCCGCGTGCGGGCTGGCGACCATCCGGCCGGAAGCTCCGTGTTCACAGCCCCCGCATTGCCTGGCCCACGGGCGCTGGCGATGATGCGGTCAGGTGCTACGCCTTCCTCCACCCAGCGCACCAGCGGCGTGAGCGCGTCGAACTGGTCCGTCGCCGGCCCGGCTGAGCAATGCGCCATCCCCGGCACAGGAAAGACGCGGGCGAATTCGGCCGCGGTGCCGCCATGGGCGGCGTCCAGGGCGCGGAACCAGTTGGTCGAGGTGTTCACCGAGAAGACCGCATCCGACACGCCATGATACACCAGCACCCTCCCACCGCGGTTGCGCAGCGCCGACATGTCGGTCGGGTTGACCGGGTTCATGAAGCTCAACGCCGGCACCGGATACAGCGTCGTGGTGCTGGATGGCAGCGCGGACAGCGTCTCAAGCGGCTGCATCGAGAATGCGCGGCGATCAAACCCGGCCATGTTTTGCGGCGGCGCGCTGAAGATCATGCCGACCGAGAAGGAGCTGCGGGCCTCGGGCAAAGTGAATTCCCACAAGGCCCAGTTCGCGGCACTCAGCCCGGGATCGAACGGGAAGCTGGAATAGATGCGGCGCCCATCGGGCAGCACGGCGCCATTGTAGATCGCGGCCACCACATCCTTCTGCGCCGCGGTCAGGCAGGTGCCGTCACGCGCGCCGGTGCAGGTCGGCACATCGCGTTGCAGGTCGAAGGCCGACTGGCAGGCGGCGGTGTCCTGCACCATGCCATCGGCCACGCCGTCCAGCGCATCGCAACGGTTCAGGATGGCGCGCGCCACCATCTGGCGCTCGGCGGGGGTGAAGGCGGTGGCGATGTTGTTCGGATCGGTCGCCACCGTCCGGTAACGCTGCGCGCCCCACAGCTGGGCGACCGACGACATTGGCAGCGTGAAGGCGGGCGCGCCGGCCAGGATGCCGTCATACCACTGAGAGTAACGCGTCGCCGCGACCAGTGCGTGGCGGCCGCCATTGGAACAGCCCCCGAAATACGACCGGTCAGGCTGCCTGCCATACACGCGGCGGATGATTTCGCGCGCCACCGGCGTCAGGCTGCCCACGGCCTGGTAGCCATAGTC
>JAIXVH010000058.1 GCA_027483125.1 Acetobacteraceae bacterium
ATCGCGCCGCGGTTGGCATCGGTCTTGTCCAGCTCGGCCTGTTCGATCGCGGTGCGCAGCTGCGTCTGGCGGATGGTGCGCGCCTGGAAGAAGGACCACAGATTCGCGGCCTCGATATTGGCGTTCAGCGCCTCGGTCTGGGCGGATTTCGCGCCCATTTCCGCGATCGCCAGGAACAGCGCCAGCACCGCGATCAGCAGCGCCACACCCTTGTTTTCCGCGCCATGCGGCGCGCCATGGCCACCAGCCATCCAGGATTCTCCATGCTCGAATTCGGCGGCGGGGGGATGCCACGACCCGCGCCCGCGCGCTAGCGTGCGCACATGGTTCACGCACCCAATCGCCCCCCCGCCGATGCGCCGCCCGTGCGCATCAACCTCTACTCGGACACGCAGACGCGGCCTACGCCGGCCATGAAGGACGCCATGATGGTCGCCGAAATGGGCGATGAGCAGCATGGCGACGACCCGACCGTGCATGCGCTGTGCGACCGCATGGCAGCCCTGATGGGCAAGGAGGCCGCAGTCTTCCTGCCCTCCGGCACCATGTGCAACGTCATCGCCATCCTGACCCATTGCCGCAAGGGCGATGAGGTTCTGGCGCATGAGACCAGCCATATCCTGCACAGCGAAGGCGGCACGCATGCCGCACTCACCGGCGTGCAGATCATGCCGCTCAAGGGTCCGCGCGGCATGTTCACCGCCGATGATGTGCGCGCCGGCATCCGCCCCAAGACCCGCTACGCACCGCCGCAGCGCATGCTGGAAGTCGAGCAGACCGCCAATATCGGCGGCGGCGCCGTCTGGCCGCTGGAACAGCTCAACGCAGTGGCAGCCGTCGCGCATGAGCAGGGCTGGGCCACGCATATGGATGGCGCGCGGCTGATGAATGCCTGTGTCGCGGCCGGCATCGCACCGGCCGAGATGGTGGCGGGCTTCGATTCCGTCTGGCTCGATTTCACCAAGGGCCTCGGCGCGCCGCTCGGCGCTGTGCTCTGCGGCAGCGCGGAATTCATCGGTGATGCCTGGCGCTGGAAGCAGCGGCTGGGTGGCTCCATGCGCCAGGCCGGCATCTGCGCCGCTGCATGCCTCTATTCGCTGGACCACCATGTCGAGCGCCTAGCCGAGGACCATGCCAATGCCAAGGCGCTGGCGCGCGGCCTCGCGCAGATCCCCGGCATCACGGTCGAGACGCCCGACACCAACCTGGTCTTCTTCGACATCCGCGAAACCGGCATTGGCCTGGATGATTTCCAGAACCGGCTGCGCAGCCGCGGAATCATGATCTCAGGCCTTGGCGGCCGCGTGCGGGCATGCACGCATCTGGATGTGAGCGCGCCGATGATCGAGGAAGCTGTCGCCACCATCCGCGAGGTCGTCGCCGCTGCCTGAAAGCGCGGACTCCCGGGGCCGCCGCGCCGAACAGGATGCGGCGGCCACCCTGCGCCGCGAGGGCTGGACGATCCTGGCCGAACGCGCGCGGACGCCGGCGGGCGAGATCGACCTGATCGCGGAACGCGAAGGCCTGCTCACCTTCATCGAGGTGAAGGCCCGCCCCTCCCTGCGCGATGCCGCCCATGCGCTGACCCCGCGCCAGCAGGCCCGCATCATGGCGGCGGCCGAGATCTGGCTGGCACGCAACCCAGGCCATGGCGCGGCCGGCATGCGCTTCGATGTGCTGCTGGTGGCCGCCGATGGCACCATCCGCCGCATCGCCGATGCGTTTCGCGGCTGGTAGCGCGGTTCAGTACACAGCGCGCCCGCCCGAACAATCGAACACGGCACCCGTCGAGAAGCTGCACGCATCCGAGGCGAGCCAGGCGGCCATCTCCGCCACCTCCTCCGGCAGGCCGAAACGGCCCATCGGAATCTTGGACTTCATCCAGGCAATCTGCTCGGGCGTCATCTGCTGGAACAATTCCGTCTCGACAGCCGCAGGCGTGATGCAGTTGACGCGGATGCCGGTCGTGGCTGTCTCCTTGCCGATGGATTTCGTCAGCCCGATCACGCCGGCCTTGGCGGCGGAATAGGCGACCGCATTCGGGTTGCCCTCCTTGCCCGCGATGGATGCGATGTTGACGATGCGCCCCCAATCCCGCGCGCGCATGCCCGGCAGCACGGCGCGGTTGCAGAGATAGACGCCGGTCAGATCCACATCGATCACGCGCCGCCAGGCCTCGATCGGGTAGTCCTCGGCCAGATGGTTGGGGCCGGTGATGCCGGCATTGGCGACCATCACATCGACCGGCCCGAGCGCTGCTTCGGTCGCGGCCAGGGCAGCGTCGATGCTCTCAGGGCTGGTCACATCGCACAGCGCATGATGCGCGAAGGCCTCGGCCGGCGCGTCGAGATCCCAGACAGAGACTCGCAGCCCATCGCGGGCCAGCCTGCGCGCAATGGCCAGCCCCAGGCCGCGCACGCCGCCGGTGACGACGGCGTTGCGCGTCACAGCGCCGGGCGCCGGGCGCGTTCGCCGCAGGCGGCTTCCACCACGCGGCCTGCGGCCAGCACCAGGCCATCGGCGAAGGCGCGCCCCACCAACTGTGCCGAGACCGGCAGGCCATCCGCGCCGAAACCCGCACTGACAGACAGCGCCGGCCAGCCGGTGACGTTGAAGGGGATGGTGAAGTTGGGCTTCTCCAGGCTCGCCCATTTCGGCACGGCGGCGATGGGTGGGGCCTCGCCCATCACGGAGGCGGTCAGCAGCAATTCCACATCGGCCATCGCGGCTTCCGTGCGCGCGATCAACTCGCGCCGGCGGCGCTGCGCCTGGACGTAGTCGGCCGCTGAGATGAAGGCGCCCAGCGCCAACCGATGCCGCAGATACTCGCCATATTTCTCAGGCTGGGTGCGCATCCAGGCCTCATGGATGGCGTAGGACTCGGCGATCAGGATGGCCCAGCCACAGGCGTTGAACTCAGCGAGCGACGGCAGCGTGACATCGACCACGGTGGCACCCGCATCGCGCAGCGCATCGGCCGCGCGCGCGATGCCCGCCAGCGTGCCGGGGCTGACCGGATTGTCGGTTTCGTGGAAATGCCGCACCAGGCCCACGCGCCGGCCGCGCACGCCACCGGCCGAGGCCGCGCGCAGGTCAGGCAGCGGCGTCGCGGCACTGGCGGGATCGGCGCTGTCATGGCCGGCCATGGCCTGGAGCACGATGGCGCAATCCTCCACCGTCCAGGCCAGCGGGCCGGCATGGTCCAGCGTCTGCGACAGCGGCAGGATTCCGGTACGCGGGCAGAGGCCATAGGTGGGCTTGATGCCGGCCGTGCCGCACAGCGCGGCAGGCCCGCGGATGGAGCCGCCGGTGTCGCTGCCGGTGCCGGCCATGATGATGCCCGCGGCCACCGCGGCCCCGGTGCCGGAACTGCTGCCGGCAGTGAAGCGCGTCGTGTCCCACGGGTTGCGCGCGGCGGGCCAAGGCAGGTCGTCGCTCGGCCCGCCAAAGGCGAATTCATGGGTGGCGAGCTTGCCGAGCGAGACCACGCCGGCCGCCGCCAGCCATCGCACAGTCGTCGCGTCCTCATCGG
>JAIXVH010000419.1 GCA_027483125.1 Acetobacteraceae bacterium
CGCTTGCGGGGTGCTCCCCCGCCACGTCTTTCATCACGGCGTCATTAAACCTGAATTTGCGCGGCGCGATAGGCGATTTCGCAACTGCGATACTGTATCATCGCGATCTTGCGTCCCTGTCATGCATGGGCCATCTGCGGGGCATGGTGGAACTGCGCCCTTCCTGGAAACGCAAGACAGCGGGCTTTGGCCTGATGGGGCTGGGCGTGATCGGTCTGATCCTGCCTTTCATCAATGGAATCATACCCATGGTGCTGGGCGTGTTCATGCTGCGCCACCAATATGTCTGGGCGCATCGCGCGCTGGCACCGCTGCATCGCCGCTGGCCCGACGCCATGGCGAAGGTCGAAGGCATGGAGGAGCGCACGCTGGCCTGGGGCCGGCGTCAGGCCTCGCGGCTGCCGTTCAGCAGGGCGCGCAGCTGATACAGTGCCTCCTGCGCCTCGCGCGGGGACATCGCATCGGGGTCCAGCGTGGCCAGCGCATCCAGCACGGGGTGCTGCGCGGGTGCTGCGGGACGATGGAACAGCGGCAATTCGTCCGACAGCACGCCACCGCCTTCGCGCGCGCGTGCCTCCAAAGCATCCAGCACGGATTGCGCACGCGCGAGCACACCGCGGGGCAGGCCTGCCAGCCGCGCCACATGCACGCCCCAGGAACGTTCCGCAGCACCGGGGCCGACGCTGTGCAGGAACACCACATCCCCCTTCCATTCGCGCACGCGCATCGTCGCCAGGCGCAGTTCCGGCAGCTTGCCCGCGAGTGCCGTCAGTTCGTGGAAATGCGTGGCGAAGATGGTGCGGCAGCGCAGCCGATCATGCAGCGATTCCAGCACCGCCCAGGCGATGGCCAAGCCGTCCCAGGTGGCGGTGCCGCGGCCCACCTCGTCCAGAATGACGAAGCTGCGCGGGCCGGCCTGGTTCAGGATGGCGGCGGTTTCGGTCATTTCGACCATGAAGGTGGAGCGGCCGCCGGCCAGGTCGTCCGAAGCGCCGACGCGGCTGAACAGCCGGTCCACCACGCCGATCCGCGCGGCCTCGGCCGGCACGAAAAGCCCTGCCTGGGCGAGCACGACCATCAGCGCGTTCTGCCGCAGGAAGGTGGATTTGCCGGCCATGTTCGGGCCGGTCAGCAGGCAGACGCGGCTGCCGGCTGAAAGCTCCGCGTCATTGGGCACGAAGGCGGGGCCGCGCGCGCGGGCGAGAGCGGCTTCAACCACCGGATGGCGGCCTGCGGTGATGGCGAAATCGGTGCCATCGGTCATCTCCGGCCGGCACCAGCCGTGCAGGGCGAGTTCCGCGGCGGCGGCATGCACATCCAGTTCCGCCACCGCGCGCGCGGCCGTGGTGATGCCGGCGGCGGCGTTCAGGCACAGCCTGCGCAGATGCGCGATGATGGCGCGTTCGCGCGCGGATGCCTGGTCCGCTGCCTCGTTCAACTTGCGGTCGAGTTCCGCCAGTGCGGCGCAGGTGAAGCGATGCGCATTGGCCATGGTCTGGCGGTGTTGCGGCGTGAAGGCCGGATCGGTGCGTGGCGGGTCGCGCAACAGTTTTTCGCCGGGCGCTGACGGCACCTCGGCCAGGTAGCCCATCTGCTGGTGGTGCCGCACTTTCAGCGAGGCCACGCCCCAGGCCTGCGCCAGGTCGCGTTGCATGGCTGCTATGGCACCGCGCGCATCGTCGCGCAGGCGGCGCAGCGCATCGAGCTGGCCGTCATAGCCGGGCGCCACCACGCCGCCATCTTCCAGCCGTGCGGGCAGTTCAGCGGCGAGCGCGCGCGCCAGTTCTGCGGCGGGCGATTCGGGGGGCAGCAGCGCATCGGCGGCATCGACCAGGAGCGCCGGCAAGGGCCGCGCGCCGGCCAAGGCATCGGCCATGGTCTGCGCGCGCGCCAGGCCGTCGCGCAGCGCGCCGAGGTCGCGCGGGGCGAAGCGATCCAGCGAGAGCCGCGCCAAGGCGCGCGCCATGTCGGGCGAGCCTTTCAGCGCGGTGCGCAGGCGCGCACGCGCCTCGCTGGCCGACAGCAGATGCGCCACGGCCTCGTGCCGCGCGCGGATGGCGCGGGCTTCGGCCAATGGGGCTGCAATGCGCGCGGCCAATTCGCGCGCGCCGGCGCCGGTCAGCGTGCGGTCGATCGCGGCGATCAGCGTGTGGCGCGATTCGCTGCGCAACAGTTCCAGCGAACGGCGCGTTGCGGCATCCAGCAGCAATACGCCATCGGCGCCGCGCGGCACCGGGCGCAGAAGATGCGGCAGGCGGCCGGCCTGGGTCGTGCGCACATAGTCCAGCAGCATGGCGGCGGCGTTGATTTCGGCTTCAGCGAAATTGCCGAAGCCTTCCAGCGAAGCCACCTCGAAGGCCTCTGCCACGCGGCGTGCGGGGTTGCGGGGCGGCGTGGCCTCCTGGGCGGCGGGCCAGATGCCCGGGGGGGCGATGATCTCAGCCGGTTCAAGACGTGCCAGCAGCGCGGGAATGTCGGGCGCGGCCTCGGTCTCGAAGGCGCCGGAGGTTACATCCAGCCAGGCAGCCCCCCCTTCGACCAGCGCCAGCAGCCAGGCCGGGCGCGCTGCTTCCAGCAGGCTGTCCTCGGTGACGGTGCCGGGGGTCACCACCCGCGTGATCTCGCGCCGGATGGTCGGCGCGCGGCGCGCCTTGGCCTGTTCGGGGGTCTCCATCTGGTCGCAGATCGCCACGCGGAAACCGCGCCGGATCAGCCGCGCCAGATAGGCCTCATGGCTGTGATGCGGCACGCCGCACATTGCGATGGGCTCGCCCTGGTGCTCGCCACGATGTGACAGCGCGATGGACAGCGCCTCGGCCGCGGTTTCCGCATCGTCGAAGAACAATTCGTAGAAATCGCCCATGCGGAAGAACAGCAGCGCATCGGGCTGCTGCGCCTTGGCGGCGAACCATTGCGCCATAGCCGGCGTGGCGCCTTCGGGGTTGCGGGGCGGGCGGTCCATGGCCTGTCATAGCAGCCCTTCGCGGGCGCGAAACGCCTGGGTATCCGTGCGGCCTGTGACAGCCCATGATGCGTCGCAAGACAGGGACGGACGGACATGCGACTGCACAACCTGGACCACATGACCATTCGTTGCCGCCCGCAGGACCTGCCGGCGGTCGAGCAGTTCTATGGACAGGTGCTGGGATTGAAGCCAGGCCGCCGGCCGGATTTCGACTTTCCTGGCATCTGGTTCTATCTGGGCGATTGCGCGGTGGTGCATATCGCCGCGCGGCTGGACGAATTGCCGGAATCGAAGGGCACCTATGACCATGTCTCGTTCAAGGCGAGTGGCATCGCGGAAACCCGCGCGCGGTTTGACGCCATGGGCGTGGCCTATGGCGAATCGCCCGTCCCCGGCTTCCCGCTGCACCAGATTTTCCTGACCGACCCGACCGGCGCGAAGGTGGAACTCACCTTTGATCTGCCCGCCTGAAAGAAGCAAAATGGACGATACCCGCAAGGAACTGCCCCCCGTCTCGCTGTCCGATGTGCGCACCGCGCGCGTCACCGGCGCGGAGGCGCTGGCGATGCATGCCGAAGGCCGGCCAGGCAAGCTGGAGACCAGGCTGTCCAAGCCGCTGGTCACCGCGCGGGATTTGTCGCTGGCCTATTCCCCAGGTGTGGCGGAGCCTTGCCTGCACATCGCGCGCGATCCGTCACTGGTCTATGACTACACCTCGAAGGGCAATTTCGTCGCGGTGATTTCCAACGGCACGGCGGTGCTGGGCTTGGGCAACCTGGGCGCATTGGCATCGAAGCCGGTGATGGAAGGCAAGGTCGCGCTGTTCAAGCGCTTCGCCGATGTGGACGGCATGGACCTCTGCCTGAACACCGAGGATGCGGACGAGTTCATCAATGCGGTGAAGTATCTCGGCCCCAGCTTCGGCGGCATCAACCTTGAGGACATCAAGGCGCCCGAGTGCTTCGTGATCGAAAGCCGCCTGCGCGAGATCATGGACATTCCGGTCTTCCATGATGACCAGCACGGCACCGCGATCGTCGCCGCCGCCGGCCTGATCAATGCCTGCCACCTGACCGGCCGCACGCTGGCGGAGACCAAGCTGGTGATCAACGGCGCGGGTGCTGCCGCCATCGCCTGCGCCGAGCTGGTCAAAGCCATGGGCATGCGCCCCGAGAATGTCATCCTCTGCGACACCAAGGGCGTGGTCTATCGTGGCCGCACCGATGGCATGAACCAGTGGAAATCAGCGCATGCGGTGGAGACGCCGGCGCGCAGCCTGCAACAGGCGATCACCGGCGCGGATGCGTTTTTCGGCCTGTCGGTGAAGGGCGCGCTGACGCCCGAGATGGTGCGCGCCATGGCGCCCAAGCCCATCATCTTCGCCATGGCCAATCCCGACCCGGAGATCACGCCCGAGGAAGCGCGCGCCGCGCGCGCCGACGCCATCGTCGCCACCGGCCGCAGCGATTATCCGAACCAGGTCAACAACGTCCTGGGCTTTCCCTTCATCTTCCGTGGCGCGCTGGATGTGCGCGCGCGCACCATCAATGACGCGATGAAGGTCGCCGCCGCCGAAGCCTTGGCGCAGCTGGCGCGCGAGGAAGTGCCGGAGGAAGTGGCGCGCAGCGGTGCCGGCAAGCGCCTGGTCTTCGGCCCGGAGTACATCATCCCCAACGCTTTCGATCCACGCCTGATCAGCCGGGTGCCGACCGCGGTCGCCAAGGCCGCGATGGATAGCGGCGTCGCGCAGAAACCCCTGGCGGACCTGGCCAAGTATTCGCGCGACCTGACCGGCCGCCTGGACGCCGCGGCCAATGCGCTGGAGGCGATCCACGAAGCCGTGCGCGCCAAGCCGCGCCGCGTCGTCTTCGCCGAGGGCGAGGAGGAGAAGGTGGTCCGCGCCGCCATCGCCTTCGCCAATGCCGGCTATGGCACGCCGGTGCTGGTGGGCCGCGAGGAACGCATCGATGCCGTGCTGGCCACGCTGGGCGCCACGCTGCCGCCGCAGGTGGAGGTGCTGAACGCGCGCAGCAGCCCCGAACGCCAGCGTCGCTATGCCGAATGGCTCTACGCCAAGCGCCAGCGCGACGGCTATCTGTTCCGCGACTGCCAGCGCCTGGTGAACCAGGACCGCAATGTCTTCGCCGCCTGTGCGGTGGCGATGGGTGAGGCCGATGCGCTGGTGACCGGCGAAACCCGCAGCTATTCGGCCGCGCTGGAAAACATCCGCATGGCGCTGGATGCCGAGCATGGCAAGGTGCTGTTCGGCCTGACCATGATGGTCGCGCGGCGTTCCGGCACGGTGCTGGTGGCCGACACCGCGATCCATGAACGCCCCGATGCGGAGACACTGGCCAAGATCGCGCGCGGTGCGGCGAATGCCGCGCGGCGCCTCGGTCTGGAGCCGCGTGTGGCGTTCCTCTCCTTCTCGACTTTCGGCGACCCCAAGGGCGTGATCCCGGGCAGCGTGCGCGATGCGGTGAAGCTGCTGGACACGCATGGTGCGGATTTCGAATACGATGGCGAGATGGCCGCCGATGTAGCACTCGACCCCAAGCTGCGCGCGGCTCTGTATCCGTTCTGCCGCCTGACGGGACCGGCCAATGTCCTGGTGATGCCGGGCCTGCATGCGGCGCATATCCTCACGCGCGCGGTGCCGCATCTGACGAGTGCGACCACCATCGGCCCGGTGCTGATGGGCCTGGAGAAGCCGGCGCAGATCGTGCCCATGCAGCTCGGCGTGAACCAGCTGCTGGATATGGCCTGCCTCGCGGCGTACCAGTCGTTGCCTCGGTGATTGCGGGCGGCGCGGCGCTCGATCTGTTTCTCGACATGCTCGCGGCGGAACGCAACGCCGCGCGCAACACGCTGCTGGCCTACCGGGCGGACCTCTCGGATTTCCTGGCGCGGCACGGCGCCGATGCCAGCGCGGATGATCTGCGCGGGCATCTGGCGGGGCTGGCGGCGGATGGGCTTTCACCACGCAGCCAGGCGCGCAAGCTTTCGGCTCTCCGACAATTCTTCCGCTTCCTGGTGCGCGAGGGAATGCGCGCCGATGACCCGACCGAACTGCTCGACAGCCCGCGCCTGCCCGCGGGGCTGCCGAAAGCGCTCTCCGAAGCCGATGTGGAGGCGTTGATCGACGGCGCGCAGCGCCTGCCGCCGACGCGCGCGCCACTCGCCATGGCGGCCATCGAACTGCTCTACGCCAGCGGGTTGCGCGCCAGCGAATTGGTCACGCTGCCGGCTGGCGCCTTGCGCGCCGACGCGCCGCTGATCGCCGTGCGCGGCAAGGGCGGCAAGGAACGCCTGGTGCCGGTCTCCAATCGCGCGCGCGATGCGGTGATGGATGCACGCGGTGATGCCGAAACGCGCGGGCGAGGGCGTGCGGTGGCGGCGCGCTACCTGTTTCCCTCGCGCGGCAAGGCTGGGCATTTCACGCGGCAGGGCCTGGGGCTGCTGCTGAAGGAAGCGGCGCTGGCGGCGGGCCTGGACCCCGCGCGCGTCTCGCCGCATGTGCTGCGCCATTCCTTTGCGACGCATCTGCTCGGGCGCGGCGCCGATCTGCGCAGCCTGCAGATCCTGCTCGGCCATGCCGACATCGCGACCACGCAAATCTACACCAAGGTGCTGGAGGAAAGACTGCGCGCCGTGGTGGAAGCGCATCACCCGCTGGCCAACGCAGCGCCCGCCGCGCGCATCATGGCGCCGCCGCCCAAACGTCGCCGCAAGTGACGCGCTTCTGGCCCACCGCGCTGTCCGGCACGGCGGCCACGCTGTTGGGTATCGGCCTCGCGCGCTTTGCCTTCGTGCCGCTGTTTCCCGCAATGGTCACCGCCGGCTGGGTGGAGGGCGAGGGGGCGGCCATCCTGGGCGCCGTGGCGCTCGCCACCTACCTGGCCGGCGCGCTCAGCGGCCAGGCGCTGGCGCGGCGCATCGGCGTGCCGCGCGCGCTGGATGCGGGCGCCTTGCTGGTCGTGCTGTCCTTCGCGGCCTGCGCCTGGAATGGCGGCTTCTGGTGGCTGGCATGTTGGCGCGCCGTGGCCGGTGTGGCGGGCGGGTGGTTGATGACGCTGGCGGGGCCGGCCGTGCAGGCGGCCGTGGATCCCGCGCGGCGCGGCCTGGCATCGGGCCTGGTGGTGGCCGGCGTGGCATCGGGCATCACCATCGGCGCGGTGGTCATGCCGCTGCTGCTGCTGGGCGGACCAGCGACAGCATGGGCCGCGCTGGCGCTGGGCGCGGCCGCGGCGTGGCTATGGGCGACGCGCCACTGGCCCCGCGTTCCGGCGCCGGTGGCGGGCATGGCGGGCGGGTGGTCGCCATTGCTGAGCGCCTATGCGCTGTCGGCGGTCGGGATGGTCGCGCCGATGATCTACCTGTCGGACCTGGCGGTGCGCGCGCATGGCTATTCGCTGGCTTCCGGCGCGCTGGCCTGGGCGTGTTTCGGCGCGGGCGCGCTGTGCGGCACGCTGGCGGGCGGACGGATTGTGGACCGCATCGGTGGGCTGAATGCCGCGCGCATCTGGCTCTGGGTGCAGGTGGCGGGCATGGCGCTGCTATTGCTGCCCGTTCCGGTGCTGGTCTGGCCTGGCGCGTTTGCTTGTGGCTTCGCGGGCGTGGGCGTGACGGCCGTGATGCTGGCGCTGGTGCGCGAGGCCTATGGGGCGCGTGCGCCGGCAGTATGGGTGCGCAGCACGGTGGGCTATGCGGGCGCGCAGGCGGTCACGGCCTTCGCCGCTGCCGCGCTGTTCGCGGCCACCAACGAAAATCATGCCGCCGTGTTCGGCATGGCGCTGCTGGCGTCATTGGGCGCGGTTGCGATACGCTTGCGCGCATGAGGAAGCACATCATCGGCCTGGCCTTGCTGGCCCTGCCTGTCGCCGCACAGGAATTGCCGGTGCGCAGTGTCACGCTCTCCAATGCCGGGCTCGCGCAGATCGAACGGCATGGCGCCTTGCCGGCAGATGGGCGGGTGCGCATCACCATCCCGCTGCCGCAGGTGGATGATGTGCTGAAGTCGCTGGTGGCGCTGGACACGACGGGCCAGGTGCTGGGCCTGTCGCTGCCGGCGCGTGAGATGGCGGCGGAAGCCTTCCAGGGCCTGCCGCTGCGCGAGGAGGATTTCGCCGACCGGCTATCATTGTTGCGCGCGCTGCGCGGCCAGTCGGTGGAACTGGCCGGATCGCAGGGGCGCCTTTTGGATGCGACCGGCGAGGGCGATGCGCTGCGCCTTTTGCTGTTGACCGAGCGCGGGGTGTTGTCGCTGGCGCTGCGCGAGGGTGATGCGATGCGGCTGACCGACGCCGCGCTCGCCGCGCGCCTGGACCGCGCCGCCGCAGCCTTGGCCGCCGCGCGGGCCGCGGATGCGCGCGAGGCGGTGCTGCGCTTTTCGCCCGGCGCGCGCGATGTGGGGCTGGCCTATGTCACCGGCGCGCCCTTGTGGAAACCCAGCTGGCGGCTGGTGATCGGTGATGGCACGGCGCGGCTGTCGGGCTGGGCGGTCGTGGAGAATCGCAGCGGCGCGGATTGGCGTGATGTGCGGCTGTCATTGGTCTCGGGCAATCCGGCGGCGTTGCGCCAGGCGCTGTATGCACCGGTGCTGCGCGAACGCATCGAGGTGCCGGTGCGCGGTGCGGAAGTCTTCCGCCCGCAGGCCGATACGGGGCCGCGGCCGGCGCCCCCGATGGCCATGATGGCGCCTGCGCCGGTGGCGCGCGCAGCGCCGGCAGCCGCGCCGGGGGCGCAACCGCAAGCTGTGGCCGAAAGCATCGAGGGTCGCGTTGCCTATACCCTGCCAAACCCGGTTACCGTGCTGGCGAACGAGACGGCAAACCTGCCTTTCGTCGATGCCTCACTGCCCGCCGAGACGCTGTGGTGGGTGCAAGGTGCACAGGCGCGCAATCCACTGAACGCCGTGCGCATCCGCAACACCACCGAGGCTGTGCTGCCGGACGGCATCGTGACCGTCTATGCCGCGCGCGACATGGCTTTCCTGGGCGATGCGGAGTTGCGCGCCATGCCCGCGGGTGAGGCGCGTCTGCTGGCCTATGCGCGCGACCGCGATGTGCTGCTGACGCCCGCGCAGCAACGCCGCGACAGCCTTCGCCGCATCGCGCTGGCACGCGGCGTGGTGGTGTTGGAGGCGGAGGAGGAACAGAGCCTGTCCTATGCCGTCGACCCCCGCGGCGCACGTGGCGCCATCCTGTTCGACCTGCCGGCGATGCCGGGCTTCACGCCGCGTTTCACCGTGGCAGCCCAGGGTGATTTCGGCCTGCGGCATGAGGCGCGGCTGGATGCAGCACCCGCGCGGTTCGAGTTTGTCTTCGCGCGCCCGGTGCGCCAGGAATTGCCGCTTTGGGATCCCGGGCTGGGTGACCCGCAGGCCTTCACCTGGCGCCGCGCCAATCTGGAACAGGAAGCCCGCCGCCTGCCTGGCGGTCCCGGCAGCCTGGAGCGCCTGCAACAGGTGCTGGACCGCGCCGCGCCCGGAACGCCCGGCCGCGATCTGCTGGCCGATATCGTCACACGCATGGCCGCGCTGCGCCGCCTGCTGGATGCTGCGCGTGCCGCGGCCAACGCGCACGCCGCCGACAATGCCGCGCTGGAGCGCGCCCGTGCCGCCGTCGATGACCGCAGCGGCGCCGAGCGCGAGGCCGCCCGGCGCGCGCTGAACACCGCCAGCCAGGCCGCCGAGCGCAGCGGCACCGCGGCCGATGCCGCCTGGCGCGCCTGGCAGGATGCCGTCCTCGCCCTTCTCGCGCGAACGGGCTAAACGCCCCGCATGATCCTTCTGACGCCCGGCCCCGTGCAGACGCGGCCCGAAATCCGTGCCGCCGCAGCGCGCGACATCGCGCCCTGGGACAATGATTTCCGCCCGGTCTATGCGCGCATCCGTGAGCGTATCCTGGCCATCGCCGGCGGTGTGCCGGGCGAACATGCCGTGCTGCCCTTGCAAGGTGCCGGGCATTTCCTGGTGGAGGCGACGGTCCGCTCGCTGGTGGATGCGGGTGGCGCGATCATCGTGCCGGTGAACGGCGTCTATGCGCAGCGCATCGCGAAGCTGACGCGTGCGGCCGGGCGCGTCGTGCATGAATGGGCGTTGCCCGATACGCGCGGTGTGACCGCCGAAGATGTGCGCGCGATGTTCGCGGCGCACCCGGATGCGACGCATCTGGGCATGGTGGTGTCGGAGACCGGCAGCGGTATCATCAACGACCCGGAAGTGGCCGGCCCTGTGGTGCGCGGGCTGGGCAAGCGCATGTTCCTGGACGCCGTCTCGGCCTTTGGCGCGCTGCCGTTTTCCATGGCGGAGCACCCGGAATGCGACGCGCTGCTCTTCACCTCCAACAAATGCTTTGAGGGCCTGCCGGGCATGGGCTTCTGCGTCGCGCGCCTGGCCGCTCTGGCGCCCGGCCGCGCCGGCTCCTGGAGCTTCGACCTGCATGATGTCTGGCAGCATGCGCTGACGCATGGCTGGGGCAGCATCCGCTTCACGCCGCCCGTGCAGGCGATCGCGGCATTCGACGCGGCGCTGGATGCGTTTGACGCCGAGGGCGGGCAGCCCGCGCGCCTTGCACGCTACAGCGCCAATATGCGCATCCTGTCCGAAGGCGCGCGCGCGATGGGCTTCGCGCCCTATCTCGACCAGGCGCAGCAGGGCCCGATCATCCTCACGCTGCACCAGCCGCCCGGCTTCGACCTGCAAGGCTTCGTCGATGCGCTGAAGGCGCGCGGCGTGCTGATCAGCAATTTCTACACGACGCCCACGCCCACCATTCGCATCGGCTGCATCGGTGCCGTCACACCTGACGAGATGCACCATGCCGTTGCGATGATGCGTGACGTGATGGCCACACGGGCCGCCGCATGATGCAGTCGATGACCGGTTTTGCCCGCGAGTCCGGGGTGCTGGCTGACGGAACGGCCTTCGCCTGGGAAGCCAAGTCCGTGAATGGCCGCGGCCTGGAACTGCGCATGCGCCTGCCCTCCGGCCTGGATGCGCTGGAAGGCCCGGTGCGTGAGGCCGCTTCCCGCCGCCTGAAGCGCGGCAATGTGCAGATTGGCCTGACGATGAAGCGCGAGGCGCGGCCCGAACCCAAGCTGGACCAGGCTGTGCTTGATCGCATGTTGTCGCTCGCGCTCGAGGTCGCCGCGCGCATTCCTGGTGCAGCGCCGCCGCGCGCGGAGGCGCTGCTGACCCTGCCCGGCGTGCTGCGCGCCGACATTCCCGAACCCGATGAAGCCGCGCTCGCCGCGCAGAACGCCACGCTGCTGGCCGCCTGGGATCGCGCGCTGGTCGCACTCAACGCCTCCCGTGCCGCCGAGGGCGCGCGCCTTGCCACCATCCTCACTGCGCTGCTTGATGAGATCGCCGCGCTCACCGACGAAGCGGCGCGCGAGGCCGCCACCCAACCGGCCGCGCAACGCGCGCGCCTGCTGGAGAATCTGGCGCAGCTTCTCGAACCCGGCCGTGTCAATGAAGAACGCCTCGCCCAGGAAGTCGCGCTGCTGGCCCAACGCAGCGATGTGCGCGAGGAAATCGACCGTCTCTCCGCCCATATCGCCGCCGCGCGCACGCTGATTGCCGAAGGCGAGGCGGTCGGCCGCAAGCTCGAATTCCTCACCCAGGAATTCGTCCGTGAGGCCAATACCCTGTGCAGCAAATCCGCCTCCCTCGGCCTGACCCGCGTGGGGCTCGCCATCAAGGCCGCGGTGGAGCGCCTGCGCGAACAGGCCGCCAATGTCGAATGACACGATCGCCCGGCGCGGCTTGTGCCTGGTGCTCTGCGCGGCATCCGGCGTCGGCAAGTCCTCGCTGTCGCGCGCGCTGCTGGAATGCGAGCCCGGCCTGAAGCTCTCTGTCTCCGCCACCACCCGCGCCCCGCGCCCGGGCGAGACCGAAGCTGTGCACTACTTCTTCCGCGACATGTCGCAATTCATGGCGATGGTCGAGGCCGGCGACATGCTTGAATGGGCCGAGGTCTTCGGTCGCCGCTACGGCACGCCCCGCGCGCCCGTGGAAGCCGCACTCGCCGCCGGCCAGGACGTGCTCTTCGACATCGACTGGCAAGGCCATCTGCAACTGCGCGCCGCCCTTCCGGCTGACGTTGTGTGCGTCCACCTCCTGCCGCCCGACATCGGCGAACTCGAACGCCGCCTGGCCGCCCGCGGCCAGGACAGCGCCGCCGAAATCGCCCGCCGCATGGCCGCGGCGCGCGAGGAGATCAGCCACTGGTCCGACGCCGACCATGTGCTGGTGAACCGTGATTTCGACGCAACACTCGCTTCCCTGCGCGCCATCCTGCACGCCGCCCGCAGCAGCCGCGCACGGCAGACCGGCCTTGCGGATTTCGTGCGCGGCCTGGCCTGATGCTCGCGGTGCTGGCCATTGCCGCACCGGTCTTCATCATCATCGCCATGGGTTACGTCACGGCGCGCCGCGCCTGGATCGACGAGGCCGGTTTTCGCGGCATCAACGCCTTTGTCTTTGCGGTGGCCACGCCCGCGCTGCTCTTCGCGTCCGGCACTGCGGGCCACACCGGCGGCGGCCGCGCGGCGGTCGCCTTCTTCATCGCAGCCTTCGCGCTCTATGGCGCCATTCTGGTGGGCGGCCGGTTGCTGGGATGGTCGCTCGCGCGCAGCGGGCCGATGGCGCTCGATGCCAGCTTCGGCAACACGGTCATGATGGGCATCCCGATCATCTTCGCGGCCTTCGGTCAGCAGGGGCTTTCCATCCTGCTGGTGATCCTGGCTTTGCATGCGCTGCTGCTGCTGACATCGGGAACAGTGGTGGCCGAGATCGCGGTGCATGCGCGCGCCAAGCCCTGGGCGGTGGCCCGCGCTGCCGCGGGTGGCGTGCTGCGCAACCCGATCGTGGTGGCGGTCTTCGCCGCCCTGGCGGTGGCATTGGCCGGGCTGCCGGTGCCCGTCCCGCTGCGCCGCACGCTGGAGATGCTGGGCGCGGCCGGCCCGCCGGCTGCGCTCTTCGCACTGGGCGCATCGCTGACCGGCTTCAACATCGCCGCTGCCTGGCGGCAAACCAGCGTGACACTGGCGCTCAAGCTGGCGGTGCTGCCTGTGCTGGTCTGGCTGTGCTGCTGGGCGAGCGGGTTGTCGCCGCTCGAGACCGCCGTCGCCACGGTGACCGCTGCCCTGCCGACCGGCGCAAATGCCTTCCTGATGGCCAGTCGCTACCGGATCGGTGCCGCTGAATCGGGCGCGGCGGTGCTGGTCAGCACACTGCTCTCAGTGCTGACCTTGCCTTTGGTGCTGCTATTGGTCCGCGGCTGATCAGGAAGCGACAGCCACAGCCATGGCGCGCTTGCCGCGACGGTGCCGGCCAATCAGCGCGCGCATCAGATTCTTCAATTGCATCCCATCCATTTCCGGATAGCGTGCCAGAACCTCGGCCTCATGCTTTTTGGCGCTGACCAGCAGATCCGCCACCAGGCTTTCGCCGCGCGGGGTCATCTGGATGCGCACCACGCGCCGGTCGCGCGCATCGGGCAGGCGCTTGACCATGCCGTCACGCACCATCCGGTCCAGCAGCTTCGTCATGGTCGGCTGCTGCAACAGGCATGCATCTGCCAGCCCGCTGACCGTCTCGCCCGGGCTGCCGGAGAGGGTGGCCAGCACGCGCCACACAGGCACTTGCACCCCGGCACGGCGCAGGACCGAATGAAACTCCGAAGACACCACATGCGAGGCACGGGCCATCAGATACAGGAGGTAGTCATCCACAAACCGCGGCGCTGTGGCGTCGTTGTTGACCATTGCGAACATCCCGGGGTCCTCCTTCTCATGCAAATGGATGATACCATGATTCTCATCCAAATGAATGATACCACGAAGGGCAGGCGTGCGAAGCCGCGACCGCTTGCCGCGGGGCGTGGCTGCGCACATCGTGATCGCTGGAGAATCCTTGATGAAACGCCGTATTCATTGCGCTAGCGAGATTGTTGGGTGGCCCGAAATGCAGTACAAATCATGGATATTCTTGTTTCTTGCCGCGAATTCATGCCGGAAATGGCATGAAACGACGCTCAGGGCCGGATGAGTCACGCGAATGTTGGCTGATCGCTTGGAAAATGCCTGGGTCGCAGCCTTTGCTGAAGTGCTGCGTCTATGTCGGCCCGACTCGGGCAGCACTGTCTGTCTGCTGGCGGAGTCGCAATCCCGGCCGCTGAACCTTGAACTGGCGGAAATGGCGGCCTTGCAGGCGGGTTTGCGGCCGTTTCGGTGCATCCTTCCCACCCCTGCCGCGAGCGCGCCGGTCCCGGTCCGCTCCACCGGCGCCTCTCGTGCCTTGCAGGGCCATCCGGCGGTACTGGCAGCGCTGAAGGCCAGCCCCCTCATCATCGACCTGACGATGGAGGGATTATTGCATGCAAATGAACTAAGAGACATTTTGGCCAGTGGCGCGCGCATCTTGATGGTCAGCAATGAGCATCCCGAAGCCCTGGCACGCCTGATCCCCCGGGCGGAGGACGAGGCGCTGGTCAAGGCCGCCGTCAGGCGCGCGCGGGCGGCGAAGCACATGCATGTGACGTCGGCCGCCGGCACCGACCTGCATGTGGATATGGCGGGTGCGACCACCGCCGGCGTCTGGGGCTGGACCGACCGTCCCGGCACCATCGCGCATTGGCCGGGCGGCGTCGTCGTCTCCTTCCCCGCGCGCGGCACCGTGCGTGGGCGCCTGGTGCTAGATGCAGGCGATGTGAACCTGACCTTCAAGCGCTACCTGACGGGCCGCGTCGTGCTGACGCTGGAGGATGACCACATCACCGCCATCGAAGGCCAGGGGACCGATGCCATGCTGATGCGCCGCTACCTGGAAGCCTGGGGCGATCGCGCGGCCTATGCGGTGTCCCATGTCGGGTGGGGCCTGAACCCCCGTGCGCGCTATGAGGCACTGGCGATGTACGACCAGCGCGACACCAACGGCACGGAGTTGCGCTGCGTGGCCGGCAATTTCCTGTTCTCGACCGGCGCCAATGAATTCGCGGGCCGCTTCACGGAAGGCCATTTCGACATCCCGGTCTTCAACACCACCATCACCCTGGATGGCGAGGCTGTGGTGCGCGAGGGCGTCGTGCTGTGAGCGCCTTCATCGATTGGGCCGGTGTGGGCGTGCCGGTGGTATGCCTGTCCGGCATAGGTGGTGCGGCGCATCTCTGGGCGGGCACGGCGCGCGCCTTCGCTGGCCGCCGCGTCCTGGCCTGGAACCAGCCCGGCTATGGCGGCCGCGCATTGATCGACCCGCTGGATTTTTCCGCGCTGGCCGAGACCCTGTCCGCAGATCTGGACGCGCCGGTGGTGGATTTGGTCGGGCACTCGATGGGCGGCATGATCGCCCTGGAGTTCGCGCTGCGTTTTCCCGCACGGGTGCGGCGCCTGGTGCCCTACGCCACGACGCCGGCCTTTGGCGGCAAGGATCCGTCCTTCGCCGAGGCTTTCCTGGCGCATCGGCTGCGCCCGCTGGAGCAGGGCTTGAGCATGCCGCAGGCGGCCGCTCAGCTGGTCTCGGGCATGGCGGCGGCGGGGGCGGACCCGGCCTGCGAACCGGCCATGGCGGCGGCGATGGCGACGGTGCCGGAAGCCACCTGGCGCGCCACGCTGGCCTGCCTGACACGCTTCGATCGGCGCGCCGATATCAGGCGCATCGCCGCACCCGCATTGTGCATCGCCGGCGCGCAGGATGCCGTGGCGCCGCCACGCACCATGCAGCGCATGGTCGATACCATGGCCGGCGCGCGCCTGGCGGTGATCGAGAATGCCGGCCATGTCCCGCACCTCGAGCAACCCGCAGCTTTCGAGGCCGCGCTGACCGGCTTCCTGACTGACATATGAATTTTCATATGCGATCCTGCGCCCCGCCATGGACCAAGCCCTGACCCAGACCGACGCACCGATCTTCGACCCGCGCGCCTTCCGGCTCACACCCTTCGAAGCCGCGTTGACCGCCCGCGCGCGCGAATTCGGCGCGCGCGTTCTGGCACCCCGCGCCGCGCACTGGGACCGTGAGGCAAGCTTCCCCACCGACAACTACCGGGACATGGCGGCCGAAGGCTGGCTTGGCATCTGCATTCCGCAGGCCGATGGCGGCATGGGCGCCGATTTCCGCGCCTATTGCCTGGTGGCAGCGGAACTCGGCCGTTACTGCGGCGCTACAGCGCTGACCTGGAACATGCATGTCTGCAGCACGCTCTGGACCGGCGTGCTGACCGACGACCTGGAGATGGACGCGCCCACCCGCACGCAGCACCACGCGCATCGGGCGGTGCATTACCGGCGCATTCTGGCTGATGGCGCGATCTATTCGCAGCCATTTTCGGAGGGCGGGGCGGCGGCGGCGGGTGCGGCGGCTTTCGGCACCACCGCGCGCCGCGTCGAGGGCGGCTTCGTGGTCAATGGCAAGAAGATCTTCGCCTCGCTCGCCGGCCACGCGCATCACTACGGCATCCTCTGCACCGACATCACCGACGGCACCGCCTCCCGCCGCAACACGCTCTATCTCGGCGTGCCCGCGGGTGCACGAGGCGTGTCCGTCGCCGGCGAATGGGACCCCTTGGGCATGCGCGGCACCGTCAGCCGCAACCTGGTCTTCCAGGATGTCTTCGTGCCTGAGGACGCGCTGCTGATGCCGCCCGGTCTCTACTTCCAGGCCGCCACCCGCTGGCCGCACATGTTCATGACGCTGACCCCCACCTATATGGGCCTGGCGCAGGCCGCGCATGACTTCACGGTGGGCTACCTGCGCGGCGAACAGCCCGGCACCCCGCCCGTCAAGCGCCGCATGTACCCCACCAAGCAGATCGCGATGGCCGAGATGCGCGTGATGCTGGAGCAGACCAAGGCGCTGTGGTTCGCCGCCATCACCGAGGCCGGGCCTGACCCCTCCAAGGAGGGTGTGCTCCGCGCGCTGGCCGCGCAGCACACGGTGATGGAAAACGCGAACGCCCTGGCCGCCAAGGCCATCCGCAGCTGTGGCGGCCAGGCCATGCTGAAGACACTGCCGCTGGAGCGCATCTACCGCGACAGCCGCTGCGGTTCGCTGATGCTGCCCTGGACCGCGGAGCTCTGCATCGACCGCATCGGCCGCGATGTGTTGTATGAGCGTGGCGAAACGGATGAATAGCGCGGCATAAGGGGCCATGTCCGGCGCCAAGATCATCGCTTTCCCCGGTCGGCCGCGCGCCTCGGCGCCGTCCGTGACCCTTTGGTCCGCCTTTGATGCGGTGGCGCAGCGCCACCCTGACCGCGTGGCGCTGCGCGATGCCGATGGTGCGATGAGCTTCGCCGCGCTGCGCAACATGGCCTCGCAACTGGCGCAGCGCCTGTCGCGCGAAGCCAGTATCGAACGCTCCCAGGTTGGCATGCTGGGCCAGAACAGCGCCGCACATCTGGTGACGCTGCTGGCCTGCGCGCGGGCGGGGCTGGCGATGGTGCCACTGAACTGGCGGCTCGCAGCCGATGAATGGTGCTGGCAGGCCGATGACGCGCGGCTTTGCGCCGTGGTCGAGGGCTTCGGCCACCGTATGCCGGAAGCCTTCATGCAGTCGCGGCGCATCAGCACCATCACCGCCGGCACGCTGCGCCTGTTGCCGCGCGAATACGCGCCCGGCCCCGATGCGGGTGAGGCGGATGCGCCCGCGCTGCTCTGCTACACCAGCGGCACGACCGGGCGCCCGAAGGGTGCCGTGCTGACCCAAGGGGCGCTGCTGGCCAATGCGCGCAATGCCGCCTCGCTGTTCGGCTTCTCGCCGCAGGACAAGGTGCTGACCGTGCTGCCGCTGTTCCATGTCGGCGGGTTGAACATCCAGACGCTGCCTGCGTTGTTGTGCGGCGCGACTATTCTGCTGCACCAGAAATTCGATGCGGAGCTCTTCTTCGACACCTTGGTGCGCGAACGACCGACGCTGACGCTGCTGGTGCCCGCGGTGATGGAGGCGCTGCTGCGCCATCCGCGCTGGGAAGCCGCCGACCTGTCATGCCTGCGCGCGGTGGGTGCCGGTTCGTCGCAGATCGATCCGCGATTGCTGGACCCGTTCTGGGCGCGCGGCGTGCCGGTGCAGCAGGTCTATGGCGCGACGGAAACCGCGCCGATCGCCATCGCGCAAAGCCTCTCCGATGCGCGCGCCGAGCCCTATGCGCTGGGCCGCCCCGCGCCCGAAACCGAAGCGCGGCTGGCTACGGATGGCGAGATCCAGATTCGCGGCCCGAACGTCATGCGCGGCTATTGGAACGCACCGGCGGGCGAGGGCTTTACCGATGATGGCTGGTTCCGCACCGGCGACCTCGGGCGCACCGACGCGCAAGGGCAGTGGTGGTTCACCGACCGGCTGAAGCACATCATCATTTCGGGTGGCGAGAACATCTCGCCGGCGGAGGTGGAGCGCGTGCTGGCCGCGGCACCGGGCGTGCTGGAATGCGCCGTGGTGGGCCGGCCTGATGCGCGCTGGGGCGAGGTGCCGGTGGCCGTGGTGGTGCCGGGCGACGGCTTTGATGCGAATGCCGTGCTGGCGTTTTTCGAAGGGCGCCTGGCGCGCTTCAAGCACCCGCGCGCAGTGGTCACGATGGACGCGCTGCCGCGCACCGCGCTGGGCAAGGTGAATATCGCCGAACTGCGGCGGATACTGACGTAGCTATTCGCGCCAGGGGCGCACCTGCCACAGCTCGCGCACGCGGCTATCCACCATGGCGGCGTAGTCGCGATACGCCGCGCCGATGATCGGGCGCAGCGGCATGTTCTGGCGTTCCGCCTCGCGCAGGAATCCTTCGTCGCGCATCGCCACCTCGAAGGCGCGCAGCAGCCGCTCGGTGATGGGTGCCGGCAGGTTGGGGGGCGCGATCATGCCGCGGGAGGCGCCGATCACGATCTCCATGCCGAGTTCGCGGAAGGTGGGCACGTCCGGCGCTTCGCGCTGCCGGCGTTCGGCGGCTTGCGCGAGGATGCGCAGGCGGCCCTCGCGCACCAGGCCGAGCGCGTCACCGACATTGATCGCGGCGACATCGACATGGCCGCCGACCAATTGCGGGATGAGAGGTGCGGCACCGGCGAAGGGGATGTGCACCATGCGCGGGATATCGGCGATGCGCTCGAAGGTCAGCATGAAGATATGGTCGTCGCTGCCCACGCCGGTGGTGGCGTAGCTATGCTGGCCAGGCCTGGCGCGGGCGGCGGCGATGAGGTCAGCCACGCTGCGGATGGGGCTGTCGGCGCGGACGTAGAAGGCGTTCGCGTCCTCCACGATATTGGCCAGGAAGGTGAAGTTCAGTGCGGTGAAACGCGCCGGGCGTTCGAGGGGGATGGCGTTCAGCGCGGGGATGGTGGTGGCGCCGATCGTGTGGCCGTCGGGGGCCGCGTTGTAGGTGGCTTCCATGCCGATCTGGCCGGCCGCGCCAATGCGATTGATGATGACCGGGCGCAGGCCGGGGATCTGCGCGGCCACCAAGGGCATGATCAGGCGCGCCATGACATCCACGCCGCCGCCGGCGGGGAAGGGGACGATCACCTCCAGCGGGCGGTCCTGTGGCCAGGCGGGCTGCGCCTGGGCAAGGGCGGGCGCGGCCAGGGGGACGGCCAATAAGGCGCGGCGTGTGGGCATGGCGGTTTCCTCCGGGCGGAAGGCTGCACTGCCGGCGTGGCTCGGAACAAGCGGATTCGATGTTGCGGTGCATCGCGCAGCCATGGCTGCATCCGTTCCCGGCCAGCGAGGACAGGTGGGGGCAGGGCACGACAGGAAATGCGCGATTCCGGGCAGCAGAACCGCGGCGGCTTATGACCTAGTCGCCATAGACTGCGCGTGCGGTGGCTTCGCTGATCAGGCCGTCTTCGACGTCCTTTTGCACCAACGCAGGGTCACGCGCTTTCGGGTCACCCATGCCGCCGCCACCGGGCAGCAACAGCACCAGATGCCGGCCCTTGGGCACGGTCTGGAAGCCCTTGGGGCGCAGTTCCGTGCCGTTGGCGTCATCCAGCAACACACGGCCGGCGGCACCTTCCGCGCCACCGAAGCGGCCCTTCGGCGCATTCGCCACACGATCGAAAATCGCGTTCAC
>JAIXVH010000324.1 GCA_027483125.1 Acetobacteraceae bacterium
ACGCGCGGATGCGTCCAGAAGGCGTGATCGGCGGGCAGTGGCTCGGGCTCGAACACGTCCAGCGCGGCTGCGCTGATCTGCCCTGAATCCAGCGCCGCCAGCAGGTCCTGCGCCACCACATGGCCGCCGCGTGCGCCATTGATCAGCGCCGCCCCACGCGGCAGCAATGACAGGGTTCGCGCGTTGATCACGCCGCGGGTATCGGGTGTCAACGGCAATAGACAGACCAGGATATCGGTCTGCGCCAGCATGGCGTCCAGGCCATCCGATCCCGCAAAGCATTGCACGCCGTCCAGCCGTTTCATGTTGCGCGACCAGCCCAGCACGGTGAAACCGAGGGCTTTGCACAAGCTTGCGGCATGCGCGCCCAACTCTCCCAGGCCCAGGAACCCCACGCGGCGCGATACCGTCTCCGGCGCGGGCAATTCGCGCCAGACGCGCGCGGCCTGTTGCGCGCGGTATTCCAGGTCCTGGCGATGGAAGCGCAGCACGTTCAGCAGCACCCACTCGCCCATCGCCGAGGTCAGCAGCACATCCTTCAGCCGCGCCACCGGCACGCCGGGCGGGGGCCCAGGCGGGCGCAGCAGATGATCCACGCCCGCACCCATCGAGACCAGCAGTTTCAGGTTCGGATAGCGGCGCAGTTCCGCCATGTCGTGGCTGGACCAGCAGATAGCGACGTCGATCTCCTCGGGCGCGCCCGAATGGGGAAACATCCGGATGTCCAGACCGGGGTCCAAGGCCAGCAGCGCATCACGCCAGACCGGCATGGTGCCGTCCTTGGTGGAAAGCAGGATCGCCATCAGCCGGGTTCCCCTTCGCGGAAACTGCGCACATAGGCGCGCCAATCATCACGGCCGGTGGCCACGCGTTCCGTACCGTCCGGCAGCTTGGCATAGAGGCTCAGCATGCCGCGCGCCCAGTAGATGTTGAATTGCAGCTCGTTGTTCAGCACCAGCTCGGCGGTGCGGTTGAACACGCCTTCCTTGATGCGCGGCAGCACCTTGTCGAGCCACCACCAGCAGCCCACGCCCAGCACCGCCGCGCCAAGGTAGAAATGCACCAGCGCCGTGGCCGCGAAGCTCGTCGTCAGGATCAGGCCGGCGGGCCAGATATTCTCCCAGTAGTCGTAGACCGGGCTGCCGGGGCTGTTCATCTTGCGGATATGGATGCCGAGCTTCACGCGCTCCGCGTTCAGCAATTCGCGCAGTTCCGCGAGTTCGGGGGAGGGTTCATTCATTCCAGGAAGGCCGCCTGCATCAAGCCGCGGGTATAGGGCTGTTGCGGGTGCGCTGTCAGCGCCTCCGCCTCACCTTCCTCGACCACCTGGCCGTCCTTCATCACCATGATGCGGTGTGCCATGGCGCGGACCACGCGCAAGTCGTGGCTGACGAACAGATAGGCCAGGCCGTGCTTGGCCTGCAGCCCGCGCAGCAATTCCACCACCTGCGCCTGCACCGACACGTCGAGGGCCGAGGTGGGTTCGTCCAGCACCAGGAAGCGCGGCTTCAACACCAGTGCGCGCGCGATGGCGATGCGCTGGCGCTGGCCGCCGCTGAATTCATGCGGGTAGCGGCCGGCGGTGTCGGTGGGCAGGCCCACTTCCTCCAGCGCGGCGGCGACGCGGGTGGCGCGGGCGGCGCTGGTCATGCCGGGTTCGTGGACGGCCAAACCTTCACCAATGATGTCGCCCGCGGTCATGCGCGGCGAGAGGCTGCCATAGGGGTCCTGGAAGACCACCTGCATGCGCGCACGCAAGGGGCGCATGGCGTTGCGCGCCAGGCCCTGGATGGCACGGCCTTCGAGCAAGATCGCGCCTTCGGAGGCTTCAAGGCGCAGCAAGGCCAGGCCCAGCGTGGTCTTGCCGGAACCGGATTCGCCGACGACGCCGAGCGTCTCGCCCGCGCGCAAGGCCAGCGACACGCCGCGCACGGCATTCACATGTGCCACGACCCGGCGCAGGAAACCGCGGCGGATGGGGAAGGATACGCGCACATCGCGCGCCTCCATGACCAGCGGCGCGTCGGCTGCGATGGGTGCTGGGCGGCCGCGCGGTTCGGTGGCCAGCAGCATGCGCGTGTAGGGGTGCTGCGGGGCTGCGAAGACATCGGCGACGCGGCCTTGTTCGACCACCGCGCCGTCCTTCATCACCACCACGCGGTCGGCGTGGCGCTTCACGATCGTCAGGTCATGGGTGATGAGCAGCAGCGCCATGGACAGCTCGCGCTTCAACTGCGCGAGCAATTCCAGGATCTGCGCCTGGATGGTGACGTCGAGCGCGGTGGTGGGTTCGTCGGCGATCAGCAGCTTCGGGTTGTTGGCGAGTGCTGCCGCGATCATCACGCGCTGGCGCTGCCCGCCGGAGAGCTGGTGCGGATAGGCGCGCAGGCGGTCGGTCATGGTGCCGAGGCCGGCGCGGGTCAGTGCCGCCTTCACCTCCGCATCCAGTGCCGCGCCGGAGAGCGGGCGGTGCAGGGTGATCGCCTCCGCGACCTGGCGGCCGATGCTGTGCAGCGGGTTCAGGCTGGTCATCGGCTCCTGGAAGACCATGCCGGCGACGCCGCCGCGAAGCGCGCGCAGCGCGTTGGGAGAGGCGCTCAGAACATCCTGGCCGGCGAGTTCGATGCGGCCTTCGGGGTTGCCACCGGTGCTCGGCAACAGGCGCAGGCAGGACAACGCGGTGACGGATTTGCCCGAACCGGATTCGCCGACGATGGCGACGGTCTCTCCGGCATCGACATGGAACGACACGCCCTGCACCACGCGCTTCGCGCCGAAGGCGACGGAGAGGTTTTCAACGCGCAGGATGCTCATCGCGCACCGCCCGGGAGTTTGCGGGGATCGAAGGCGTCGCGCACGGCTTCGCCGATGAAGATGAGGAGTGTCAGCATCGTGCCCAGCACCACGAAGCCGGTGAAGGCCAGCCATGGTGCCTGCAGGTTGTTCTTGCCCTGGTTGAGCAATTCGCCGAGCGACGGCGAACCTGGAGGCAGGCCAAAACCCAGGAAGTCGAGCGATGCGAGCACGGTAACGGAGCCGGAGAGGGTGAAGGGCAGGAAGGTGAGGGTGGCGACCATCGCGTTGGGCAGGATGTGCCGGAACATGATGGAGCGATCCGACACACCCAAAGCGCGGGCGGCGCGGACGTAATCCAGGTTGCGGCCGCGCAGGAATTCGGCGCGCACCACGCCGGTCAGCGCCATCCAGGAAAACAGCAGCATGAAGAGCAGCAGCGTCCAGAATCCGGGCGCGATGATGCTGGCCAGGATGATCAGCATGTAGAGCTGCGGCATGCCTGACCAGATCTCGATGAAGCGCTGGAACAGCAGGTCCACCGTGCCGCCGTAATAGCCCTGGATGGCACCGGCGGCGATGCCGATGCAGCTTGCGATGATGGTCAGGGTGAAGCCGAACAGGACGGAGATTCGAAAGCCGTAGATGACGCGCGCGGCGACGTCTCGGGCCTGGTCATCGGTGCCGAACCAGTTGCGCGCGGAGGGCGGTGCGGGGGCCGGGCGGCCCAGGTTGCGGACCACGGAATCGTAGCGGAAGCGGATGGGCGGCCAGACGGCGAAGCCGCGTTCGGCGATGGCGCGTTCGAGTTCGGGGTCGTGCCAGTCGGCGTCGGTGGGCAGGCCGTCGGGGATGATGTCGGATTCGGCATAGTCGGCCAGGACGGGGAAGAACCAGTTGCCATCCACGCGCGCGACCAGCGGGCGGTCATTGGCGATGAATTCGGCGAAGAGCGTCAGCACGAAGAGCGCCGCGAAAATCCACATGGACCACCAGCCGCGCCGGTTGGCGCGGAAATTGGCGAGACGGCGGATGGTGATCGGCGAGAGATTCATCCTGGGGAGAGGTGGAAGTTCAGTGTCTCGCGCGGGGCGGTGGCCAGGCCGGCCTGCATGGCGGCGGCGTCCGCGAAGCGGGCGGGCAGGCGCATGGCTTCGGTGGTGACGGTCAGGCTGGGTGCCGCGATGGGCCAGGGCGAAAGCGTGGCGGCGAAGGGTGCGGTGCGCGTCAGTTGGGTGGCGCCAGCACAGTCGAATTGCGCGTGGCCCCAGCAGAGCGAGAGCGCGATGGCATCGACCATGGCGAGCTTGGCGGAGAGGGGTGCGACTTGTTCTTCCGTCATGCCGAGTTCGGCGATCAGGCGCGCGCTCTCGGCCTTTTCCCAGGCGAAATAGGCTTCCATCGCGGCGCGGCTGTCGGTGCTGGGGCGCACGCGCGGCGAGAGCATCCCGAGCGAGTAGATGAAGCTGCCATGGCGCATGATGAGCAGCGCGGGCAGGCGGCCCCAGTTGCGCTGCGCGGTGGCAACGCCGGCCTTCCACAGCGCGACATGCGCGTCGCCGGGCAGCGCGTTGAAGTGGCGCGGCAGGCCGGTATCAGCGTCGAATTCCGGCGCGTCTTCCCAGGGCATCCAGGCGACGTCGTGCTGGGCGGCGGCGGTGCAGACGGGTTCGAAGGGTTCGGGGCGTTCGGACAGGGCGCGCATGACCTGGCCGGCGATCAGCGCATGCGCCGGCTGCGGTGTTGCGATGATCGTGCCATCCGGCTGCGGCCACAAAATCATCAGCGCCTTCCTTCAAAATCAATGCGCGGATCGACCAGCGTGTAGGTGAAGTCCGACACGATCTGCATCAGCAGCCCGATCAGCGTGAAGAGATAGAGCGTGC
>JAIXVH010000377.1 GCA_027483125.1 Acetobacteraceae bacterium
CACCGCGCGCGACAAGGTGGTGATCCTGGGCGGCGGCCCGAACCGCATCGGCCAGGGCATCGAGTTCGACTATTGCTGCGTGCATGCATCCTACGCGCTGAAGGAAGCCGGCATCGAGACCATCATGGTCAACTGCAACCCGGAAACCGTCAGCACCGACCCCGACACCTCGGACCGTCTGTATTTCGAACCTCTCTTCCCGGAAGACGTGCTGGCCATCATCCGCAAGGAGCAGGAGAGCGGAAAGCTGCTCGGCTGCATCGTGCAATATGGCGGGCAGACGCCGCTGAAACTGTCGCAATACCTGGCCAAGGCGGGCATCCCCATCCTGGGCACCAGCGCCGAGGCGATCGACATCGCCGAGGATCGCGAGCGCTTCCAGCATCTGCTGCGTGGCCTCGGGCTGAAGCAGCCGCAGAACGGCACCGCGCGCAATCTGGACGAGGCGGAAGTGGAGGCCGCGCGCATCGGCTACCCCGTCGTGGTGCGCCCATCCTACGTGCTGGGCGGCCGCGCGATGGAGATCGCCTATACGCCAGAACAGCTGCGCCGTTTCGGCGCGGAGGCGGTGAAGGTCTCCGGCGAAAACCCCATCCTGATCGACCAGTATCTGGCCGACGCGATCGAGGTGGATGTGGACTGCATCTGCGACCGCGAAGGCAATGTGCATGTCGCCGGCGTGATGGAACACATCGAGGAAGCCGGCATCCATTCCGGCGATTCCGCCTGCTCGCTGCCGCCCTATTCCCTGCCGCCGGCCATCGTGACGGAACTCAAGGCCGAGACCGAAGCCATGGCCCGCGCGCTGAAGGTGGTGGGCCTGATGAACGTGCAATACGCGGTGAAGGACAATGAGATCTACGTGCTGGAAGTGAACCCGCGCGCCAGCCGCACCGTGCCCTTCGTGGCCAAGGCCACCGCCGTGCCCGTCGCCAAGATCGGCGCGCGCGTCATGGCCGGCGCGCTGCTGTCGGAATTCAACCTGGCCGATGACATGGCGGTGCCGCGCCATGTCGCGGTGAAGGAAGCGGTCTTCCCCTTCAACCGCTTCCCCAACGTCGACGTGATCCTGGGCCCGGAGATGAAATCCACCGGGGAGGTGATGGGCCTGGACTATTCCTTCGAACGCGCCTTCCTGAAATCGCAGATGGGCGCGGGCGTGAAGCTGCCCGAGACCGGCACCGCCTTCCTGTCGGTGAAGGGCAGCGACAAGCCCGCGGTGGTGCATCTGGCGCGCCGCCTGGTGGATATGGGCTTCACCGTCTTCGCCACGCGCGGCACCGCCGCCCGCCTGGCGGAAGCGGCCATTCCCTGCACCGTGGTCAACAAGGTGCTGGAAGGCCGGCCGCATTGCGTGGACGCGATCAAGTCCGGTGAAATCCACCTGGTGATCAACACCGCGCAGGGCGGGCAGAGCGTGTCCGACAGCTTCGACATCCGCCGTTCCGCGCTGACGCATGGCATCCCGCACTACACCACGCTGGCCGGCGCGCGGGCGGCGGTGCACGCGATTGCGGCGCTGAAGGCGGGGACCCTTGATGTTGCGCCCCTGCAATCCTATTCTAAAAACTTGTCCTGAGCGGGCACTCACGGGCACACTATCCGCCCCCGCTCACCCCCCACCATCACTGGAGCGGGCGGGTCGTCGCGGTTGCGGCGATCTTGGCCGCTGGTTTGACCCGTAACGAAGGACGTGACTGCCGTGCAGAAGTTCCCGATCACCGCGGAAGGCCTGGCGAAGCTTGAGGACGAACTGAAGCACCTGCGTGCCGAAGAACGACCCGCCGTGATTCGTGCCATCGCTGAGGCGCGGGAGCATGGCGATCTGTCGGAAAACGCCGAATACCACGCGGCCCGCGAACGGCAGTCCTTCATCGAGGGCCGCATCGCGGAACTGGAATCGATCATCCCGTCTTCGGATGTGATCGACACCTCCAAGCTTTCGGGCACGCAGGTGCGCTTCGGCGCGCGCGTGACGGTGATCGATGAGGAAACGGACGAGGCCAAGACCTATCGCATCGTCGGCCAGTATGAGGCCGACATGAAGACCGGCTCGATCTCCATCTCCTCCCCGCTCGCCAAGGCGCTGATGGGCAAGAAGGTGGGCGACAGCGTGGAAGTGCCCGCCCCTGGCGGTGCGCGCGCCTATGAGATCAAGGGCGTCGCCTTTCGATGAGCCAGGCATTGCGGCCGGCGCCGACGCTCGCGGATGTGCGGGCGGCGGCGGCGCGCATCCAGGGCGCGGTGCGGCATACGCCCACGCTGGAAAACCCCGCGGTGAATGCGGCGACCGGCGCGCGGGTGTTTCTCAAGCTCGATAATCTGCAGGCCACCGGCGCCTTCAAGGAGCGCGGGGCTGCGAACCGCATCGCGCTGCTGACGGCGCGCGAACGCGCGGCCGGCGTGATCGCCATGTCGGCCGGCAACCATGCGCAGGCGGTGGCGCGGCATGCGACGCTGGCCGGCATCGCGGCCACCATCGTGATGCCGAAATTCACACCGGCGACCAAGGTTCTGCGCACCGAAGCCTTCGGCGCCAAGGTGGTGCTGCATGGCGAAACCCTGGCCGAGGCAGCCGCGCATGCGCGTGACCTGGCCCTGCGCGAGGCGCTGACCTTCATCCACCCCTATGATGATGCCGGTGTGGTCGCCGGCCAGGGCACGCTGGCGCTGGAATTGCTGGATGACGCGCCGGAGGTGCAGGACGTGATCCTGCCCGTGGGCGGTGGCGGCCTCTGCGCCGGCTGCGCGGTCGCGGTGCGCGCGCTGCGGCCGGAAGTGCGGGTGTTTGGCGTCGAGGTCGAGGGCTATCCGGCCATGGCGCAGCGCCTGGCGGGCCAGCCCGTGCAGGTGGGCGGCCCGACCGTGGCCGAGGGCATCGCCGTGCGCGATGTGGGCGAATTGCCGCTGTCGATGCTGCGCGAGATGGGCGTGGAAGTGCTGGTCGTGCCCGAGCGCGCGATCGAGCAGGCCATCGCCCTGCTGGCCGAGGGCGCGAAGGTGGTGGCCGAGGGGGCCGGCGCGGCCGGGCTGGCGGCGTTGCTGGCCTTCCCGGAACGCTTCGCCGGCCGCGTGGTGGGCACGGCCATCTGCGGCGGGAATATCGATGCGCGCGCGCTGTCCAATGTGCTGCTGCGGCAATTGCTGCGCGATGGGCGCATCCTGCGGCTGCGCTTCGACATCCCGGACAGGCCGGGGGTGCTGGCCGATATCGCGCATCGCATCTCGGCCGCGGGCGGCAATGTGATCGAGGTGCAGCACCAGCAGCTCTTCGGCGCGCCGACGGTGCAGAGCACCGAGCTGCATTTGATGATCGAAGTGCGCGACCAGGCGCAGGGCGAGGCGATCATCGCGACGATGATCGCGGCGGATTACATCGTCAAGCGGGGATAGGGTCCGATCGCGTCAGGCTGGAACAGCCTGGGGCGTCAATAGGCCCCGTATCTACAGGGGCTCCACG
>JAIXVH010000078.1 GCA_027483125.1 Acetobacteraceae bacterium
ATGCGCTTCGGCCACCGGGTCTACAAGAATTTCGACCCGCGCGCCAAGATCATGAAGCAGGCCTGTGATTCCGTGCTGAAGGAACTCGGCGTGACCCATGAGCCGCTGCTGGAAATGGCCGTGGAACTGGAGCGCATCGCACTGACCGATGAGTATTTCATCCAGCGCAAGCTGTATCCGAACGTCGATTTCTATTCGGGCATCATCCTGAAGGCGATGGGCATCCCGACCAGCATGTTCACCGTGATCTTCGCGGTGGCGCGCACCATTGGCTGGATCAGCCAATGGAAGGAATTGATCGAGGATACCTCGCAGCGCATCGGCCGCCCGCGGCAGATCTACACCGGCGCCGACAAGCGCGACTACGTCCCGGTGGCCGGTCGCGGCTGATGCCGGCGGGCGGGGGGCTGCCCCGCCCATCCACACTTCATGCACAAGCTTGTCCACAGGCCCGATCCGCTCGCCAACGCGAGTGCGGTCGGGCTTTTTCGCGTATTGCGTGCATCGGGGAATGATTCTTCTTCACAACGATGTTGAGGCGTGATCATACTATCACAGGTTGCATATAACAAGCGAGCCGCACGTCGTCATGGGTGATTCTCCCCTATCCCATCCGCCCCAAGGGTCCATGGATGCGCGCGTCAAGCGCTCTCTCTCGGCCTGGCCGCAGCGCCCCCCGGGAATGCCGCGCAGCATCAAGCATCCCGGAACCTGGTTGCGCGCCAGGCCGGACAGCTGGACCACCGCGGTGCAGCCCTTCATCAAATTGCCGGGAAGCCGGCATCTGCGCACGCTGCCCGATGGTTTATGGTTGCATTTCAGCCCTGATGCCGAGGACCCCTATGCGGATATCCTCTGTGTCGAGGCGTGCTCGTCGCTGTCCAACCTGCTGGACAAGCGCAGCCGCTTCGCGCCTTCCACAGGCTCGCTGCAGGTCTTCTGCCCCCTGCCCTGGCTGCTGGCGCCCATGCTGCCTGAGACCGAGGCGCCGCGCTGGCGGCTGATCGCCCTGTGCAAGAGCGAACCGACCGGCCCGCTGGTGCTGCCGGTGCGTGACATCCGCGTCCTCTACGGCCTGCGGCAGGAGCATTACGCCGGCTTCGCCGAGACCCAGATGCCCGCCCCGCATGAATTCTTCTGCCCCATGGAGGCCCTGATGCGCGAGGATGGCCATGAGGATCCGCGCATGCAGGCGCTGATCCGCCGCACTTCGGCCGCCGAGAATTTCATGGTGCTGCCCGAACCCGGCACACCGGCCGCCCCCCTGCCCCGCGCGCCCAGCCCCGCCAACACCATCCGCCGCCAGCGCAGCACCGAACCACCCTCGATGCGCTTCATCGACAGCCTGTATCGTCAGGCGGGGGGCTGAAAGGCGATTTCCAGCCCGTCGAAGCCGGGCTCCAGCCCGGGCGGCAATTCGCGGCGCAGCGCGGCCTCATCCAGCGCGTTGGACATATGGGTCAGGATGGTCCGCCGCGCCCCGATCGCCATGGCCCATTCGGCCACCAGCGCCAGATGCGCATGCACCGGGTGCGGCCTGCGGCCAAAGCAGCCCACCACCCAGGTCTCGATGCCGCGCAGCGCCTCGAGGCTGGCGGCCGGCAGGCGCACCAGGTCGGTGCAATAGGCAAAGCCGCCGAGCCGCAAGCCGACGGTGCGCATGACGTGGTGGTCAAGCTCCAGCAGACGGGCGGGCAAGGCCGGGATCGGCAGGGTCTCGCCAGGCTCAACCACATGCGGCTCCAGCGCCGGGCGGTAGAAGCCGGGTGTGGGGGGCAGGAAGGCATAGCCGAAGCGCCGGCGCAGATCCTCCAGCGTCTCGGGCAGTGCGAAGACCGGCAGCGGCCGACCGGTCACGCGGTTGACGGCGCGCAGTTCATCAAGGCCCATGACATGATCGGCATGGGCGTGGGTGACCAGCACCGCATCCAGCCGCACCACGCGGGCGGCGAGCAATTGCGCGCGCAGATCGGGGCCCGGGTCGACCAGCAGCCGGGTGCCGTCCGCTGCTTCGATCAGCGCCGATGTGCGGGTGCGGCGGTTGCGCGGGTTGTGGGCGTCGCATTCGCCCCAATCCCCGGCCTCATCCACGCCGCCCAGGCCCGGCACCCCTTGCGAGGGGCCGGTGCCGAGCAGGCGGATGCGAAGCGAAGCGGGCATGGCTGCCTCATGCCCTGGGCAGGCTTGGCCGGGAAGGGCCGCGGCGGTAACGGGGGGCATGGGCTTCATCGCGGCGGTTCGGCTTTGCTTGCGGCGCTACGCGGTGTTCCGCGGCCGCGCGCCACGGGCGGAATTCTGGTGCTTCTTTCTCTTCACGACGGTGCTCTCCTTCGCGGTCCTGCCGCTGGAGGGAGTGCTGCGGGAGGAAATGGTGGAAGGGATCGACCTGGCGATCAGCCTGGCCTTCCTCTCGCCCAGCCTCGCGGTGACCATCCGCCGCCTGCATGACCGGGACCGGACCGGCTGGTGGGCACTGCTCTTCGCGCCCATCACCTGGTTCGGCTTCTTCCCGCCGCAGCATGGCGACCCCATGGCGGTGCTGCTCTATCCGGGGCTGATCGCGCTGCTGGCCGGGCTGATCATGCTGGTCTCACCCGGCAGTGAGGGCGCGAACCGCTTCGGCCCCGACCCGCTGGCCGCGCCGGCCGAGGATGTTTGACCACGCCCGGGCGGGGGTGCCAGCATCACGCCGCGCCAGAGAGAGGCCCTCATGAATTTCGAAGCCGCCATCCGTTCCTGCCTGAACCAGTATCTGGGCTTTACCGGCCGGGCCGCCCGATCCGAGTTC
Organism: Acetobacteraceae bacterium; assembly: GCA_027483125.1. Lineage (GTDB taxonomy): Bacteria > Pseudomonadota > Alphaproteobacteria > Acetobacterales > Acetobacteraceae > Rhodovarius. The sequence goes on from JAIXVH010000078.1 coordinate 2,789, forward strand.
TGGTATTTCGTGCTGTTCAACATCCTGATGAGCATCGCGACCAGCATCGTGGACTGGGTTCTGACCGCCATCCTGGGCTTCGGCTTTGTGGGCTTTCTGGTCTCGCTGGCTTTGCTGCTGCCGGGCATCGCGGTGTCGATCCGCCGGCTGCACGATATCGGCAAGCCCGGCTGGTGGCTGCTGGCCATGGTGCCGGGGCTGCTGCTGATCTTCCTGGCGCCGGTGCTGGGCGGGCTGCTGGTGCTGGGCGGCGCGGGGCTGCTGCTGTTCTTCTATGTGAAGCCAGGCACGGCGGGGCCCAATGCCTATGGGCCGGACCCGCTGGCCGCCGCGCCGGTTCCGGGCAGCATTTGACCCGCCCGTCTTGCCGCACCTAGCGTCATTTCTCACTTGGGAGTTCGGCGATGTCGTTTTTCAAACCCGGCGCGAGGCATGCCATCCCCTTGCTGACTGGCGCGCTGCTCGGCCTGGTCCCGCTCGCGGCTGGCGCCCAAGGCAGTGAGCCCTGCGCCCATGAGGGCCAGCTGCGATCGTTGAATTCCGACCGCCGGACCGAGTTGGTTCTCGTCAATGACGGGGCGCGGCCCTTCACCCTGTATTGGCTCGACTTTCAGGGTCGGCGCCGGGCCTATGCCACGGTGGCACCGGGCCAGACCCATGTGCAGCCGACCTATGCGACGCATCCCTGGATCCTGGTGGGGCCCGCGGGCAATTGCCTGATGGTGGTGATCAATGAGCGCTTCCGCCGGACCATTCGGGTGGCGGATGATGCCACGCCCTTGCGCTGAAGCGCGGGCGCGGCCGGTCAGGCCGCCTTCGGATAAAGCCGTTCGAAATTCCCGCTGGTGACGCGCGCCATCTCGGCCACCGGCATGCCCTTGACCTTGGCCAGCACGGCGAGCGTGTGCGCGGTATAGGCCGGTTCGCAGCGCTTGCCGCGCAACGGCACGGGCGCGAGGAAGGGGCTGTCGGTCTCCACCAGCAGGCGGTCAGCCGGCACATCGGCGGCAATGGCGCGCAATTCCTCGCTTTTCGGGAAGGTGAGAATGCCCGAGAGCGAGACACAGCCGCCCAGTTCCAGCGCCGCCTCGGCCAGCGCCCGGCCGGAGGAGAAACAATGCAGCAGGAAGGGGAAGGCGCCGGCGGCGTGTTCCTCGCGCAGGATGGCGGCGACGTCGTCATCGGCGTCGCGTGCGTGGATGCACAGCGGCAGGCCGGTGGCCCGGGCTGCGCGGATATGCCGGCGGAAGCCCTC
>JAIXVH010000338.1 GCA_027483125.1 Acetobacteraceae bacterium
GCCGGCTATTTCCGCGAGACCGCGCCGCGCTATGCCGGCCTGCCGGGGCTGCTCACCAAGCACTACATCCACCGCCAGCTCGCGACCCATGCCGAGGCCGGCGGCGCCTATCTCTGGGAGAGCCAGGCAGCGGCCGAGGCCGGCCACGGCCCCGAATGGGCCGCGCGCGTGACCGCCAAATACGGCAGCGCGCCGGAGATCAGGCTCTTCGACGTGCCGGTCAGCGTGGATAATCGCGGCGACAGCCCGGTGATTGCCGAACACCCGGCCGCCTGACACAAGGCGCGCGCCATGCGCCGCCTGATCCTCAACGCCGATGATTTCGGCCTGCACCCTGCCGTGAATGAGGCCGTGCTGCGCGCCCATACCGAAGGCGCGCTGACCGCGGCGAGCTTGATGACCGGCGCGCCTGGCTGCGAGGAGGCCGTGGCACTCGCCCGCGCCACGCCATCGCTCGCCGTCGGCCTGCACATCACGCTGACCGACGGCGTGCCGGTGCTGCCCGCCGCGCGCATCCCCGCACTCACCCAGAAGAATGGCCGCTTCCGCGACGACATGGCCGCGATGGGCCTGTTGCTCGCGCTGTCCAAGGAAGCGCGCGCGGAGCTCTACGCTGAGGTGCTGGCCCAGGTGCAGCGCTTCACCGAGACCGGCCTGCCCTGCGATCACATCAACACCCACAAGCATTTCCACCTGCACCCTGTCATCGCGGCGAGCGTGATGCAGGCCGCCGCGGGTGCCGGCATCCGCTGCATCCGCCTGCCGGTGGAGGAACCCGCCACCGTGGGCGGGCGCGGCCATTGGTCGCACATCATCCAGAACCGCTGGTGCCGCACGCTGCGCGAGCGCGCGACGGCTTGGGGCCTGGTCGCACCCGCGCGCGTGGTAGGCCTCAAATGGTCCGGCGCCTTCACGGCCGAGCGGCTGCTTTCGGCGCTGCCCCACCTGCCCGGCGGCGTGAGCGAACTCTATTTCCATCCCGCGACGGATGACGCGGTTCCGGGCGGCGCGGCGGGCTACCAATACCGCGCCGAACTCGCGGCACTGACCGACCCGCGCGTGCTGGAAGCCTTGGCCGGCACGCCGCGCGGCGGCTATGCCGCGATGCTCGCCCCATGAACCGCTGGGGCATTCTGCTGGCACTGGTCGGCTTCACATTCGCCTGCTGGGTGATCTGGCAGCAGGATTTGACGGCGGTGATGGCGCTGCTGTCGGGCGCGGGGCTGGCCTTGCTGTGGATCGGGCCGGCGCATCTGCCCTCGGTGCTGCTCAACGCGCATGCCTGGGGGATGATGCTGCCCGGGCGCGCGCGCGGTTCCCTGGGCTGGCGCGCCTCGCTGTTCTGGGTGCGCGAGAGCATCAACCATTTGCTGCCGGTGGGCCGCATCGGCGGCGAGGTGGTGGCCTATCGGCTGATGCGCCGCGCGGGTGTGGGCGCGGCACCGGCGGCGGGCAGCCTGATCGGGGATCTGGCGCTGTCCCTGGTCTCGCAACTGGCCTTCGCGCTGCTGGGTCTGGCGCTGCTGGCCTGGGCGGGAGCGTCGCTGGGGGTGGCGGCGACCGTGACCTCCATCCTGGTTGGCGCGGCGGCCGCGGCCTTCGCGATCTTCGCGGTGCAGGGGGAGGTGCTGTCGCGCGTGGTCGCCGCACTGAACCGCGTGGCGGCGGACCGGCTTTCGGGCTTCGCCGAGGCGTCGCGCAAGCTCGATGTCTATATGCGCAGGCTCTGGCGCCGCCCGCGCGAGATGGCGCTGTGTGCCTTCTGGCAGTTGCTCGGCTGGATGGCGGGCGCGTTGGAAATCTGGGTTGCCGCCTGGGCCCTGGGAACGCCGATTTCGATCGCCGATGCGCTGCTGATCGAGGCGCTGATCCAGACCTTGATCTCGGCCGCCTTCGTGGTGCCAGGCGCGCTGGGCGTGCAGGAAGCCGGCTTCATCGGCCTGGCGGTGCTGGTGGGGCTGGACCCGGCCGCGGGTGCCGCGCTGGCGGTGGCGCGGCGCCTGCGTGATGTGGTGCTGTTCCTGCCCGGGCTGCTGGTCTGGGCCTGGATGGAGCGCCGCTGAATCAGCTGCGCAGCAGCCGCGCCACCGAGATGAAGTAGAACAGCACCACCAGCGCCACCAGCGCGCCCAGGATGGCCCAATTGCGCGCGCGGCGGCGGCGCAGGAATTCCTCGTCCGGCTTCATGCGCCGAGCACCAGGTGGTCGACCACCAGCGCGCCGAACAGCGCGAACAGGTAGTAGATGGAGACCTTGAAGCAGCGCTTGGCCGGAGCGTCCTTGGTCAGCGAGACGCCCTGGGCATCCTGTTCGTCACGCCAGACATTCCAGGCATGGCGCAGGAACCACAGGCCGAGCAGGGTCGCGCAGACGCCATAGATCCAGCCCGTCATGCCGAAAAACCAGGGCGAGACGGCGAGCGGCAGCAGCGCGATGGTATAGACCAGCACCTGCTTGCGGGTCTCCCGCGCGCCGGCCACCACGGGCAGCATCGGCACGCCGGCACGCGCGTAATCCGCATGCGCGAAGAGGCTGAGCGCCCAGAAATGCGGCGGCGTCCAGAAGAAGATGATGGCGAAGAGCAGCAGCGGTTCGGCAGTGATGGAACCTGTCACAGCGACCCAGCCGATCAGCGGCGGAAAGGCGCCGGCGGCACCGCCGATGACGATGTTCTGCGGCGTCCGGCGCTTCAGCCACATCGTGTACACGAAGACGTAGAACAGGATGGAAGACGCCAGCACGGCGGCGGCCAGCCAGTTGGTGGCGAGCCCCATCAGAGCCACCGAGCCCGCGCCGAGGGCTACGCCATAGGCAAGCGCGGAGCCGGCCTCGATGCGCCCGGCCGGGATGGGGCGGTTCTGCGTCCGGCGCATCACCGCATCGATGTCGCGGTCGTACCACATGTTGATGGCACCCGCGGCGCCGGCTGCGATGGTGATGCAGAGAATCGCGGTGAAGGCCAGCACCGGGTGCAGCGTGCCAGGCGCCACCAGCAGGCCGGCGATGCCCGAATACACAACAAGGGTCAGCACGCGGGGCTTGAGCAGCGTGATCCAGTCACGCACTTCCGACCCAGGAGATACACTCAGGGGGGCCGAAGCCCCCCCGTTTTGCGCGGTGATGTCGCTCATGGCCTGCGCTTAGCGGATGCGCGGGAGTTCGTCGAAGGTGTGGAAGGGCGGCGGGCTGGACACCTGCCATTCCAGCGTGGTCGCACCCTCACCCCAGTAGTTGGGCGCGGCCACTTCGCCGCGGCGGAAGGTCACCCACATCACGTAGAAGAAGAACAGGAAGGAGGCGATGGCGATGTAGGAGCCGATCGACGCCACCATGTTCCAGCCCGACATCGCATCCGCGTAATCCGGATAGCGGCGCGGCATGCCCTGGTTGCCCAGGAAGTGCATGGGGAAGAAGGTCAGGTTCACGCCCACGAAGGTCAGCCAGAAATGGATCTGGCCGAGCTTCTCGGGGTACTGGCGGCCGCTCATCTTGCCGATCCAGTAGTAGATGCCGCAGTAGATCCCGAACACCGCGCCCAGGCTGAGCACGTAGTGGAAGTGGGCCACCACGTAATAGGTGTTGTGCAGGATCTGCGTGATCGAGGCATTGGCCAGCACCACGCCGGTCACGCCACCCACGGTGAACAGGAAGATGAAGCCGATGGCGAACAGCATCGGCGTGTCGAACCGCATGGAGCCGCCCCACATGGTGGCGATCCAGGAGAAGATCTTCACGCCCGTCGGCACGGCGATGACCATGGTCGCGGCCATGAAGTAGGCCCGCGTGTCAACGTCCATGCCCGACTGGTACATATGGTGCGCCCAGACCACGAAGCCCACCACGCCGATCGCGACCATCGCATAGGCCATGCCCAGATAGCCGAAGACCGGCTTCTTGCTGAACGTGCTGATCACGTGGCTGACAATGCCGAAGGCCGGCAGGATCATGATGTAGACTTCGGGGTGGCCGAAGAACCAGAACAAATGCTGGAACAGCACCGGGTCGCCGCCGCCTTCGGGGCGGAAGAAGGCGGTGCCGAAGTTGCGGTCGGTGATGAGCATGGTGATCGCACCGCCCAGCACCGGCACCGCCAGCAGCAGCAGGAAGGCGGTGACCAGCATCGACCACACGAACAGCGGCATCTTGTGCAGCGTCATGCCAGGGGCGCGCATGTTCAGGATGGTGGTAATGAAGTTGGCAGCACCCAGAATGGACGAAGCGCCCGCCAGGTGCAGCGCGAACAGCGCCATGTCCATGGCCGGGGACGGGTGGTAGGCGCTGTCGGACAGCGGCGGATAAATGGTCCAGCCCGCGCCAGCGCCTTCGCCCACGAAGAGCGAGCCGGCCAGCAGCAGGAAGGCCGGCACCAACAGCCAGAAGCTGATATTGTTCAGCCGCGGGAAGGCCATGTCCGGCGCGCCGATCATGATCGGCACGAACCAGTTGCCGAAGCCGCCGATCAGCGCCGGCATGATCACGAAGAACACCATGATCAGCCCGTGCGCCGAGACATAGGTGTTCCACATCTGGCCATCGGCGAAGATCTGCATGCCCGGCTGCTGCAGTTCGAGCCGCATCAGGAAGGAGATGCCGATGCCGATGATCGCGGCGAACAGCGAGAAGATGATGTAGAGGGTGCCGATATCCTTGTGATTCGTGCTGAACAGCCAGCGATTCACGAAGGAGGGCTTGTGGTCGTCATGCGCGTCGGCGGCGTATGCCATGGCGGTCTTTCCTTATCGCGCGGCGTCTGCGGTGATGATGGGTGCGGCTGGCGATTGCGCAACCGCAGGCTGGCCCTGCGGCATGCTGCCTGCGAAGCGCGTGCGCGCGGCGGCCACCCATTGGTCGAATTCGGCGCGCGGAACGACGCGCACCTCGATCGGCATGAACCAGTGATTCACGCCACAAATCTGGTTGCACTGGCCATAGAACACGCCCTCACGGTCGGTGCGGAACCAGGTCTCGATGGTGCGGCCGGGGATGTTGTAGCGCTGCACACCCAGCGCCGGCACGAAGAAGCTGTGGATCACGTCCACGCCCGAATTCAGCACGCGCACATTGGCACCCACCGGCAGCACCAGCGGCTCATCGACCGACAGGTTGCGCAACTGGCCCGGGCGGATCTCATTGTCCGGAATGGGACGGCTGTCGAAGCGGAAACCGCCATGGTCGGGGAAGGCGTATTGCCAGAACCACTGGCGGCCAGTGACCTGGATGGTCAGGTCGGCTTCCTGCGTACGGTCCTGGTAATAGACCAGCCGGAAGGAGGGGATGGAAATCCCGAGCAGGATCAGCACCGGGATCACGGTCCAGGCGATTTCCAGGCCGGTGTGGTGGCTGGTGGTGCTGGGGACCGGGTTGCGCTTGGCGTTGTAGCGCC
>JAIXVH010000112.1 GCA_027483125.1 Acetobacteraceae bacterium
CACGCTCGGCCACCGTCACGAAGCCGCGCAACAGGTCGAGATCGAGGTCGGGGACGCGCATGCGCTCTTATCGGCCGGACGGGGCGCAAAAAAAAGGGCGGCCGGAGCCGCCCGACCGGGCGCGTGGCCCGGCGCTATACAATGCTCACAAACCCGACCGTGCCGCCGGGAGACGCAGGGGCGCGCTGAAGCCAGGCGCGCGCCCGGCGTCTGCGGGCACGGACGTCAAATATCCTCGTCGTATCCGCCGCCGGCATCGTCCTAGCTGCCCGAAGCATCGTCGTAGCCGCCATTATCGTAGCCACCCGAAGCGTCATTGCCGCCCCAGCCGGAGTTGGCCGCCGCGCCAGGATCGGTCCAGGTGGAAGAGGTGGGGACGGCCTCCTGGCCGAAAGCGCCGCCGCCGCTGGCCGCCGCCGCCGATCCGCCGCCCGAGAAGGCGTTCATCAGCATGTTGCCGAGCACGAGGCCGCCGGCGACGCCGGCCGCCGTCATCAGCGCGGTGCCGAGGAAGCCTGGGCCCTGGCGCTGCGGCATCATGCCGCCCGGGGGCTGCATGGGCTGCGGGCGCGGCGGCATGGGCGCGGGGCGCGAGCCACCAAAGCCCAGGAAGCCGCGGTTGTTGGCCGCCTGTGCCTGGCGCGACGCGTTCTCCAGCTCCCACTCCAGCTCCTGGATGCGGTTATTGGCCGCCACCAGCGCGTGTTCCTGCACGAAGGCGGTCTGCGTGATGCGGAACTTCGCCTCGGGGTATTGCGCGAAGAGCTGGGTGATCAGCGCATCGGCGTCGCGGTCCACGGGCGGCAGCGGCGGCTGGGCCGGCTGGACGCTCGGCGCGCGGCCGCCCCAGGGGCTGGCAGCGGCGGGTGCGGGCTGTGCTGCGCCTGACACGCGCTGCACATATTCGGTGATGATGCGGCGCTCTTCTTCGGTCATGGGAGCCTCAAGGTTCCTCTCGGATGGGTTGCGAGCACGATTCTTACATCGCGTTCATCTGGCCAAATGGCCCGGATCGGCCGGCATTTCAAGTGATGGTTTTGCGGGGCCTATCGCAGGACCAGCAGCGCGCCGGCCACGGGCGTGCCTTTTTCCTCCCGCAGGGTGCAGGGTGTATTGGCCAGCACCGCAAATCCCGCCGCCTGGGCCAGGCCTGTGACATGCGCCGGCGCGTGGCGAAAGCGCAGCCCTTCGCCCAGCGCGAATGGGGCGGTGTCGCCGGTCTCGATGCTGAAGGCGGCGGTCCCGCCGGGTTTCAGCGCGAGGCGCATCGCGGCCAAGGCCGGCGCCAGGTCGCCCAGGTAGTTCAGCACATCAGCTGCCGCGATCACCTCCCACGCGGCGCGGCGGCGCGGCAGAAAGGCCAGCAAATCCGCTTCATGCAGCGCGTCATAGACGCCGCGCGCGCGGGCCGCCTCCAGCATGCGCGGCGAGAGATCCACGCCCTCCAGCCGCCGTGCCAGCGGCTTGAGCGCGATGCCGGACAGCCCGGTGCCGCAGCCCAGATCCAGCACTGCGCCGCCGGCACCCGCCTCACGCAGCGCATCGGCCAGCAGGGCAGGGGTGCGGTAGTGCAGCGCGCCTTCCAACTCCGCGTCGAAGCGCGGCGCGAACTGGTCGAACAGTTCGCGCACATAGCCGGCGGGCGCGCGGTCGGGTGCTGTGCCCTCGCCCAGCGAGGCCAGCAGGAAGCGCGCATTCTCCGCCAGGGCCGGCGCGCGGCGCGCGAGTTCCAGCACGCGCTGCGACGCGACCCGCGCGCCCGGAGCGTCACCGGATTCGCGCCGCGCATGGGCTAGCGCCAGCCAGGCTTCCGGCGCGGCGGGGGCCAGCGCCACGGCCCGGTCCAATGGGCCGAGTGCTGCCGCCGCCGCACCGCCGGCCATCATCGCCTGGCCCAGATTGCGCCAGGTCATCGCGTCATCGGGGGCCATGTTCAGTGCGGCCTGCATGCGCGCGATCGCCTCGGGCAGTTGGCCGGCCTCGGCCAGCGCTGCGCCGTAATTGGCCTGCACATTGGCCGCTCCCGGCAGCAGCGCCGCCGCCCGCGCGGCCAGCGGCAAGGCCTCCGTCAACCGCCCGCGCTGGCGCAGCGCCACGCCCAGCAGGTTCAGCGCATCCGGGTGGTTGGGGTTCAGCCGCAAGCCACGCCGGTAGAGGCTTTCCGCCTCCTCGATGCGCCCCTGGCGGTGGCGGTCGGCGCCGCGCGCCACCAGTTCATCGGCCTTGTCCATGGCTAACCCATGCGTCACGCGCGAGCACTGCGCAAGCATGCTATAGGCCGGGCATGCAGCATCTGATCCGCTCCGCGCGGGACCTGCGCGCCGATGTGTTTCGCGGCATCGCGCTGTGGTTCATCTTCATCAACCATGTGCCCGGCAATTGGCTGGGCCTGCTGACCACGCGCAACTATTCCTTCGCCGACGCCACCGAGGTCTTCGTCTTCCTGGCCGGCTACGCGGGCGGCATCGCCTATGGCCGGCTGATGGAGCGCGAGGGGTGGTTCTTCGCCGCCTCACGCGTGGTCAGCCGGGTCGGCACGCTGTATGTCGCGCATATCTTCCTGCTGGTCGTCTTCACCGCGCAGGTGGGCTATTCGGCGGCGGCGCTGGACCGTTCGGTCTATCTCGACGAATTGCTGCTCGATCCCTTCAGCAACGATCCCTACCAGGCGCTGTTCTGGGCGCTGCTGCTGGTCTTCCAGCCGAACTTCCTGAACATCCTGCCGCTCTACATCGTGCTGCTGCTGATCTTCGCGGCGGTGCTGCCGCTGATCCGCTGGCCGACCATCATGCTCGGGCTGTCGATTGCAGCCTATGCGCTGGTGCGGCTGGCGGGGTTGAACCTGCCCTCGCTGCATGGCGGCGGCTGGTTCTTCAACCCGCTGGCCTGGCAATTGCTGTTCTTCTGCGGGGTGGCGATCGGCTATGCGCCGCCTGGCGCGCAGCCGCTGCGGCTGCCGCGCAGCCCCTGGCTGATCGCCGCCTGCCTCGCCTTCCTGCTGCCCGCGGCCTTCGGCATGCTGGCCGCCTGGCACGCACCGGCATGGCTCCAGCAACTGCCCGGCCCCTGGTGGGCCTTGATCGACAGCGTGGACAAATCCGGCCTGCACCCGCTGCGGCTGCTCTCGATCCTGGCCGGCGCCTACCTCGTCGCCTGTTTCGTGCCCAAGACCGCCGCCTGGTTGCAGGGCGCCGGCGCGCGGCCCTTCGTGCTGATGGGCCAGCAGGCGCTGCCGGTGTTCTGCATCGGCATTTTCCTCTCTTTCCTGGGGCGGGTGGCGCTCGAGAAGTCGGATGCGCTGCCAATGCAGGCGGCGGTCAACATGGCCGGTTTCGCCGTGCTGCTGGCCACCGCCTATGTTTCGGGCTGGTACGGGCAGAAGCTGCGCAGCGGGCGGGAGGCCACTCAGCCCTTGCCCGGACGCGCCCAGCCGGATACGGCTTAGGCATGCTCATGCGCGCATTCCTGCTGCTGCTGGCGTGTTGCGGTATCGCCGCGGCCAATCCCTGCATCGTGCCGGCTGAGATGCTCGATGGCACCGCCCTGCCGCGCAGCCGTGCCGCGATCGAGGCGCGCGAGTTGCGTGTTCTGGTCGGTGGCTCGGCCAGCGCCGAGCCTGGTGCGCTGGGGACCGCGCCGTATCACGCGCGGATCGCCGCGGCACTCGGGGAACGCTATCCGGGCCTGGTGGTGCGCGTGGAATCGCGAGGCCGCCGCGGTGCATCCGCCGCCGAGGTGCTGGCGCTGATCGAGCGCGAGATTCCCGCCCTGCGCCCGCACCTTGTCATCTGGCAGACCGGCACCGTCGAGGCCGCGCGCAACCTCGACCCCGGCGAATTCACCGACAAGCTCGGCGAGGGCATCGTGCGGCTGCGCGCCCATGCCGATGTGATGCTGATGGACCCGCAATTCAGCCGCTTCATGCGCGCCAATGCCGATATCGACCGCTACCGTGACGCGATCCGCCTGGCCGCCGCGGCGGAGGGCATCACGCTGCTGCGCCGCTGGGACTGGATGCGCCTATGGGCCGACCATGACGGTCTGGACCTGGAACGCGCCCCGCGCGAGGAGCGCCTCGCCCAGTTGGCACGCCTGCAGGAATGCGTCGCCCGCGGCATCGTGGGGCAGATCGGGCTGGGCACGCGCCGCTGATGCCGCCGCGGGGCCCCTAAACCATGCCTGATGGCGGCGTCCGCCCCGGCCTCGTCGAGCCCAAGGCGCGCCGCCGCCGCTGGGTCAGCCCGCTGCTGCGGCGCATCCTGCTGCTGAACGCGCTGCCGCCGGCGCTGCTGGCCGCGGCACTGCTCTATCTGGACCAGTACCAGAACGGGTTGCTGGCCGGCGATGTGGAGGCGATGCGCACCCAGGCGCGCATCTATGCCGGCGCGATTGGTGAGGCGGCGGTGCGCATCGAACACGACCGCGCCGTGCTGGTGCCCGAAGCCGCACGGCCGCTGCTGCGCCGGCTGGTCGAACCCTCGCCCAATACCCAGGCGCGCATCTTCGACACGGCAGGCCTGGTGGTGGCCGATAGCCGCGTGCGCGAGGGGCCGGGCGGCGCGGTCGTGACCGAACCGCTGGTGCCGCCGGTGCGGCGCGATGCGATCGGCACGCAGCTTTCGGCACTATACGAATACCTGCTGACCTGGCTGCCGCGGCAGGCGCGCACGCCGGTCGTGGTGGACACCGCGACCGATGCCGACAGCTTCGACTGGACGCCTGCATTGGGGCCTGATCGGCGCGAGGAACTTCGCCTGGCGCTGGAAGGCGGCGTCACCCCCTATATCCGCCGCACGCCGGATGGCCGGCTGCTGATCTCGGTCGCCGAACCGGCGCGGCGCGGCAGCCAGGCGGTGGGCATCCTGCTGCTGACGCGTGAGGCGCGGGAGGTGGACCAGCGGCTCTTCGAAATCCGCATTTCCGTCCTGGGCCTGTTCACCCTGGCGCTGCTGCTGACCCTGGCCTTGTCGCTGTATCTCGCGCAGACCATGGCGCAGCCCATCCTGCGGCTGGCCACGGCTGCGGGCGCCATGCGCGAGGGCAAGGGCCGCGGCGGCTCGGTGCCCGATGACCTGATGACGCGGCGCGATGAGATCGGGATTCTGGCGCGCGACCTGCAACGCGCAGCGCGTGCGCTCTGGGCGCGGATCGACGCCAATGAACGCTTCGCGGCTGATGTCGCGCATGAATTGAAGAACCCGCTGACCAGCGTGCGCAGCGCGATCGAGACGCTGCGCCGCGTCGAGGAACCGGCACAGCAGAAACGCCTGCTCGCCATCATCGCCAATGACGTGGTGCGCATGGACCGGCTGATCGGCGACATCGCCGACAGTTCGCGCGTGGATGCTGAACTGTCGCGCAACATCGCCGAGCCCGTGGATGTGGGCCAGATGCTCGCGATCCTGGCCGAGATGCACAACACCACGCGTGAGGAGGATGACGCCATCCTGGTGCCGGAACTGCCCGAGGGCCCGCTGGTAGCGCTCGGCGTGGAGGACCGGCTGGTGCAGGTATTCCGCAACCTGATCGGCAATGCCATCAGCTTCAGCCCGGCACGTGGCCAGGTCTGGCTGCGTGGCCGCGCGGTGGGCGATGTGGTGGAACTCTCCGTCGAGGATGAAGGCCCGGGCATCCCCGAGGCCAAGCTCGATGGCATATTCGAGCGCTTCTATTCGGAACGCCCGCGCGGCGAGCGTTTCGGCCAGCATTCGGGCCTGGGCCTGTCCATCTCCAAGCAGATTGTTGAAGGGCTGCGCGGGCGCATCAGCGCCGACAACCGCCGGGACGCGGAGGGTCGCGTTCTGGGCGCGCGCTTCATCGTGCGGCTGCCCAAGGGTTGAGATCGCCCGCCGATCCACGCGATGCTCCCCGCCGGAGGATCAGCCGATGCGCGTGACCACGCTGATGCTGCTGGCTGCCGTGCAGCCGGCCGCAGCTTCCATCACCACCCTGGACTGCCTGGCGCCGCACACGCCGCTGCTGCGCGCGGAGCATTTCAGCCTCGAACCACGTGGCGATGCATGGTCCGCCGCGGTCGAACTGACCAACCCTGGCGCGCGTGCCATGGCGGTCACCCTCAGCCTGGATCTGGCCGGCACGCAGCACTTCACCCGCCACGCCCTGGCCCCTGGCGAGACCCGGCGGCTGGATGCCGGGGCCATCCCGCGCGCCCGCTGGTTTGCAGCCCTGCCGCCCACGCCTGAGATGCTGCGCGAGGCCATTGTCATCTCCTGCGGTCCTGCCGAATTGCGTTGACGCCCGCCCGCACGGATTGCCACCCTGCCGCAAAACGGGAGGAACCAAGATGCGCGCAACCCGCCGTGGCCTGCTGGCCGCACCCCTTGCCCTGTCGCTGCCCGCCTTCGGCCAGGGCTTCCCCGCCCGGCCGATCCGCGTCGTGGTGGGCTTCCCCGCCGGTGGCGGCGTGGACACGCTGGCGCGCCCCATCATGGCGCGTTTGCAGGACCGCCTGGGCCAGCCGGTCGTCATCGACAACCGCGCCGGCAACAATGGCAATATCGCCATGGACCATGTCGCGAAGTCAGCGCCTGATGGCTACACGCTGTTCATCGGCAATGTCGGCAACCTGGCCATCACGCATGCGCTGTTTCCGAACCTGCCCTTTGACACCACGCGCGATTTCGCTGGCGTGGCACAGACCACGCTGGGTCCGCTCGCGGTCGCGGTGCCGGCCGATTTCCCCGCGCGCACATTGGGTCAATTGGTCGAGATGGCGCGCGCCCGGCCCGGCACGCTGAACATGGCCTCGGGCGGCTCCGGCGGCGTGCCGCATCTGGCCTTCGAGCAGTTCAAGCGCACCGCGCGGGTGGATATCGTGCATGTCCCCTATCGCGGCAGCGCGCCCGCGCTTCAGGACCTGCTCGGCGGCCGCGTTCAGATGATGATCGATGGCTATGGCTTGATGCGCGGCGCGCATGAGGCAGGGCGTATTCGCGTCATCGCCATGACCTCGCACCAGCGACACCCGCAACTGCCGGATGTGCCGACCATTGGCGAGGCCGGCTTCCGCGGCGCGGAATTCGAAAGCTGGCAGGCCGTGGTGGCGCCCAAGGCCACGCCCGAGCCCATCCGCCAGGCGCTCGAGGACGGGTTGCGCCATGTCTTCACCAACACCGACATCCCTCAGGTGGTGACCTCGCTCGGCACCTTCCCCGCCTTCGCGCCGGGCGCGGTGGTGGATGCCAGCATCATCAGGGATCGTCGTCATTGGACTGACATTGTGCGTGAAGGCGGCATCCAGGCAGACTGATCGCGCGTAACCTCCGCGCCGCCTGCGGCGAAGCCTCGACGCATCCAAGGAGAGTTCAACGTGAAGACGCATCTGACCCTGGCCGCCCTGCTGGCCACGACCATCCTTGCCGCGCCGCCCGTGCAGGCCCAGCCGAGTTCCGAGGAACTGGTCAACGCCTTCGAGGGCGTGCTCGGCCCGATCCGCACGAGCCGCCCCTCGCACCCCAAGGGCTACTGCGCGACTGGCCATTTCACAGCGACGCCGGACGGTACGCGGCTGTCGGTCGCACCCACCTTCAGCGGCCAGCGCGTGAACACACTGATCCGCTTCGGTGTCGCCGGGCCGAACCCGCAGGCTGCGTCCGATGTCGCGCGCAGCACGCGGGGCCTGTCGATCCGCTTTGAGACCCAGGCGGGTGATGTCTGGGAAATGGCCAATATCTCCGCGCCGATCTTCGGCTCGCCCACGCCCGAGTTGTTCGTGCAGAACCTCGCGGTGCGCCGCCCCGACCCTGCGACCGGCCGGCCCAACCAACAGGCGATCGACGCCTTCGTCGCGGCCAATCCGGCGGTGACGCTGCAAGGCCGGTGGCTGGCCAGCATGGCGCCGCCCGCAAGCTTCGCCACCACGCCCTATTGGGGTGTGAACGCCTTCCGCTTCCGCGGCCAGGATGGGCAGGTGCGCATCGCGCGCTGGTCCTTCGAGCCGCGCGCCGGCGTGGAGCGGCTGACCGATGAGCAGGCGCGCACGCTGGGTCCGAATTTCCTGGCCGATGAACTGCGCGCGCGCGTCGGCCGCGGCCCGGTGGAATTCGACATGGTGCTGCAATTCCCGGCCGCGGGTGATGACGTGAACAACCCGACCATCGCCTGGCCGGCGGACCGCCCACGCAGCACCGTCGGCCGCCTGGTGGTGACCGCGGTGGAACCCGGCCCCGGTGGCGCCTGCGATCCCGTCAGCTTCATGGTGCTGGACCAGGAGCCGGGCGTGAGTTTGAGCGATGATCCGACGCTGGCGGTGCGCGCGGGCAGCTATGCCGTGTCGCTCTCGCGGCGCTTGCAGTAGAGCGCGATGCGTTGAGGTGGAATCACCGAAAACGCTGAATCCCGCGCTCCATGACGGGCCGGAACAGGCTTGGTGAGTGCATGTTGACGCAGCATGGTCTGGAGCCGCGCTGCGGGCGGGTGGGGATGCGATGGCGGTGGCAGCCTGATGTGCCGCCATCATCCCTGTCAGGATCAGCCGACGACTGATGCCAGCTTGAGCACCAACTCGGATTGCCGGCGGCTGCCTGTCTTGGCGAGCAGCCTGGCCAGGTGCGTTCGTGCGGTGTTGCGCGACACGCCCCGTGCCTCGGCGGCTTCGCTGAGCGACATGCCGGTCTTCAGCGCCTTCGCCAGCGCAGCTTCAGCGGGTGTCAGCTTGAAGCGCCGGGCCAATTTGTCGTCCTTGGCGTCGCGGTTGTCCTGCAGATCGGTCACGACGATTCCCGCGCCGCTCCAATCGCGAAACATGCCATCGGTGCCGGGGAGCAGCGGGAGCACTTCGAAGCGCCAGCGTGGCGTGCCGAACAGGTCAGGCGCGATGACGCTGCGCGCCGGCAGGGAGCATTCTTCGACGCCGCTGCTGGCCTGAAGCGCACGTCCGATGGCGCTGTCGAGCAAGACCTGGCTGGTTTCCGCCCGCAGCTTGAAGCCATCGGGTGCCAGCGCGAGCCCATCACCGGCGCCGGCCATGAGCTGGAGCGCCGCGTTCACGAAGACCAGCTTCCGTTCGTGGCTGATGACACCCACACCATGACACAGCGTGTCCAGCCTGGCATCGGGCCGTGCCGTGCCGCCCAGCCGGCTCTCGGCCATAAATGCCCGCCGCAAATGCGGCAATAACGTATCGAACAGCGCCTCCTCGGCGGGGCCGAAGGGTTCGGCATGCTCGCCGCGCCAGAAGGATGCATATCCGGTGACCGCGCCTGGCTGTCGCGTCAACATGGACAGGCCATGAAACACCAGCGGCGCTTCCCTTGAGAGGAAATCCACCCAGATCGGATGCCGGCGGAATGCGGCTGGCGGCACCAGACGTGAAAAATTGACCTTTCCCTCATGCGGGCGGTTCAGGGCGTTGAGCCAGGGGTCATGGTTAATCCAATCCCGGGCATATGTTATGGTTGCCTGCCGGCTGACGTTGACATGAATGGCCGCGGGCTCGGCGCTGAACTGGTCGGCATCGAGGAACATGCGCTGCCCGATGGCGGCGGTTGCGCCCAATGCCTGAGCAATGGCTTCGAAGGCCTCGCTCAGGCCCTTGCCATCCAGCACCGCTGTGTAGAGCTGCAGCGCCAATGCGTCGCTACTCATATTAATCATAAATCTATGATTCCAGAAAATACATTCGATTTTCAAGTACGATCAAACATGCGTGAGAAGGCATTTCGATCGATCCGGAGAAATGTCGGACGACCATGGCTGCAGGTGGCGGCCCTTGGGGTAGCTTCCATCGCGCGCAGCAGCGCGTCCATCTCGGGCAAGGTGAGCCGCCGGCCAGCGCGGATGCTGCCATGGCAGGCCAGCCGCGCGATGGCTGCATCCAGCCGCACATCCAGCGCCGTGGCGGCGCCCCATTCGGCAATCTCGGCGGCCATGTCGCGCAGGATGGGGGTGGCGTCGGCCAGGCCCAGCAATGCCGGAATGGCGCGCACCAGCAGCGCGCCGCCAAAGGCCTCGATCTCCAGGCCGAGCCGTGCGAGTTCGGCTGCGGCATCCAGCAACCGCGCAGCGTCCGGCCCCGGCAATTCCACCACGGCTGGGATCAGCAAAGGCTGTGCGCGCACGCCGCCATCGACCAGTTGCGCGGCCAGCTTCTCATGCGTCAGGCGTTCATGCGCGGCATGCTGGTCGACCATGACCAGCGCGCCATCCGGCGCCTCCGCCAAGATGTAGCATTCCAGCACCTGGGCGATGGGCCGGCCGAGCGGGCCAGCCTCCGGCTGCGCCGCAAAGCCCATGGGCAGAGGCGCCGGCGGGCCTGCGGCAGCGGGTGGTGCCAGCAGATCGAGCGTGACTTCCGCGAAGCCGCGCGGCGCATAGCTCGCTGGCAGGGGCGCGGGCGCCGCCGCAGGCCAGGATGGCCGCCAGCTGGGTGCCGCGACGCTGCTGGCGGTCACCCCGAGTGTGGCTCGCAGCGCATTGATCAGCGCCCCGCGCACCTGCCCGGCATCGCGGAAGCGCAGCTCGGTCTTCATCGGGTGGACATTCACATCCACAAGATCGGGCGGGACATCGAGGTATAGGGCGGCGACCGGATGCCGACCGGATTCCATCACGTCGCGATAGGCCACGCGCAGGGCCGCCCGCAGCAGCGGGTCGCGCACCGGGCGGCGGTTGACGACCAGGTGCTGTTCGCTTGCGGTGGCGCGGTGGAAGGCGGGCTGGCCGATCAGACCCGCGATGGCTGGCATGCC
>JAIXVH010000103.1 GCA_027483125.1 Acetobacteraceae bacterium
ATCCAGCGTGAAGCTGCGCGTGGAGACGGCGCGCGGTGTCACGCGCACCACGCCGCGCAAGGGCAGGCCGAAGGGTGCCGTGCGTTCCTCGATGTTCACCGTCAGCACCGACCCATCCCAGCCGATGCTGGACGGCCCCACCGTGAAGCGGCTTTCCGTGCGCGTGACATGCGCAGCGCGCCGATCGGTCATCGCCCAGCGGCGCGGCGATCCGTAGAGCGAGACATTCATGCAGCAATGGTTCAGCGGATCACCGCCGCCACCACGCCTGGCCCAGGCATACCAGGGCGAAAACACCGCGCCGATCATCGCGATGATGGTGATGCCGTGCTTCCCGTCATCGCTCAGCGCATCCACATACCACCAACGGTAGCCACGCATCGGCACGGGCCGGTCGAATTCCCAGCCGGTGGCGAGGTGGTGCGCGTCATAGGGCATCAGGATCGGTCCTCCAGAATAGCGTGCGCGGCCAGGCGCCCGGATTGCACGGCCATGGCGATACCCGCACCGGGATGCGCACCGCCGCCGCAGACAAACAGGCCCGGCAGCGCGCTGCGCGCTGGCGGCCGGTTGAAGGCCGACTGCCAGCCATGCAGCGCGGCGCCATAGAGCGCGCCCTGTGTGCCGGGAAAGGCAGCGGCGAAATCCTCGGGCGTGGTGGGCGCGCCATCGGCTTCGGCGGCCACGCCCAGTGCCGCGAGCCGCGCCTGGAGCTGGCGCCCGCAGGCGGCCACGGCATCGGCGGGCACGGCGCGCGCGGGCGCATTGACCATGGCGTGCAGCGTGTCGTCCTGGCGCGCGATCTGGATGCTGGGCGCGGCCGGCAGCCGGCCGCGGTAATGCAGTTCGGTGAATTCGGCTGTGGCTTCTTCAGGCAGCAATGCGGTCTGCGCGGGCAGGGCGCTTGGCGCGCGCAGCCGCCAGGTGATGGCGGAGAAGGACGGCGCGCCACGCGGCACGGCGCGCGCCGCTTCCGGCCCGAACAGCGATGCACCCATCGCATCCGCGTTCAGCAGCACCGCATCGGCGGAGAGTGTTTCGCCATCGCGCAGCACCACGCCGCGCGCGCGGCCGCCCTGCACGGTGATGCGCGCCACATCCGCGCCGCAGCGGATCACCGCGCCATGCGCGCGGGCAGCGGCGGCCAGCGCCTCGGCCAGCGCCATGAAGCCGCCCTGCACGCGCCACACGCCCTGGCCTTCGATGTGGTGCACCATCATCAGCGTCGCCGGCGCCAGCATGGGCGAGCAGCCGATTTGCGCCGCCGCGCGCGCGAAGACCTGGCGCAAGCGCGGCTGCGGAAAATGCGGCGCCAGGCCGTCCCACAGCGTGCCCAGCGCCGCGCGCCCCAGCCGCAGCGACACCGCCGGATTGGCCATCAGCGCCATCGCCGATGGCCGCTGCGCGAAGATGAAGGGCTGGGCCAGCACCTCGAACACATGCCGCGCCTGGGCGGCATAGGCGCGGTAGCCGCGCGCCGCCGCGGCACCGGCGAAATCCCCGATCGCATCGGCATTGCGCGCGGCATCGGCGTGCAGTTCCAGCGTTCCACCATCGGGCCAGATGTGGCGGCCCTGCGGGTCGGCATGCGTCAGCGCGGGCAGGGTAGCGCGCGCCGCGTCGAACAGCTGCGCGAAGACGTCGCGCATGGTCACGCCCTGCGCCTGTGGCACAAAGCGCGCCTTGCCGCCGATCATGGCGCCACGTTCCAGCACCAACACCTCCAGGCCCTGTGCCGCCAGCAGCGCCGCCGCCGCCAGGCCGCCCATGCCGGCGCCGATCACGCAGAGGCGTTGCGGGGCGCGGCTCATGATCTTGAATAGTGCGGGGCGGATGGCCACTGTCAAGTTCGTTTGACACACGCAACAAAAATTGCCCGGACAGCATGACACCTCTGCCCAGCCCCCAGCAGCTGCGATACCTCGTGGCGCTTGCCGAACTCGGCCATTTCGGCCGCGCGGCGGATGCCTGCGCGGTCAGCCAATCCACGCTTTCGGCCGGTATTATCGCGCTGGAACGGCAGATGGACGCGGCCCTGCTGGAACGCAGCGGCGGCAAGCGCCCGATCTTCACGCCGCTGGGCCTGGAGGTGGTGACGCGCGCGCGTGACGCCCTGGCCACGCTCGCCGCCGTGACGGAAACCGTGCAATCGGCCCGCGCCCCCTTGTCCGGCCCGCTGCGGCTGGGCGTGATCCCGACCATCGGGCCATTTCTGCTGCCGCGCCTGATGCCGGCCATCGCCCAGGCCCACCCCGCCCTGAAGCTCTGGCTGCGTGAGGACCAGACCGCCCGCCTGACCGATGACCTGGATGCCGGGCGGCTGGACCTGCTGCTGCTGGCCCTGCCCTGTGATTGCGGCGAGGCCGAGACCACGCCCATCGCCACCGACCCCTTCTACGCCGCACTCCCGCGCGGCCACCGCCTGGCCGCGAACGCCACGGTGGAACTGGCCGCATTGGCCGCCGAGCCGCTGCTGCTGCTGGAGGACGGGCACTGTCTGCGCGGCCAGGCGCAACAGGCCTGCGGCCTGCCCGCAGGCGTCGCGCGTGGCGAGGCCTTCGCCGCGACATCGCTGCACACGCTGGTGCAGATGGTGGCCGGCGGCCTGGGCGCGACCTTGCTGCCGAAGCTGGCGATCGATGGCGGTGTGCTGGCCGGTGCCGCGGTGGAAATTCGCCCGCTGGCAGGCTTCGGCAGCGCGCCGCCAGCGCGCACACTGGCACTCGCGTGGCGTCCGAAAAGCCCGCGCGCGTCGGAACTGCGCGGCTTGCTGCCGGCCATCCAGGCGGTGGTATAACCCTTGGCCATGGACATCGGAAAAGTCTTCGGCGCGCTGCTCGGCGGCGCCGCCACGCCCCCCCGCCGGCGCGCCGCTCCCACGCGCGGCCGCGCCACCGGCCCCTTCGGCATGACGCAGGCGCAGACCCGCGATGTGGGCCGTGTGCTGGGCACGCTGGCCGGCGTCGCGGTCGAAGCGCTGAAGACGCGCCCCGCCCCGGCCCCCGCCCCGGCCCCCGTGCCCAAGGGTGGCGGCGTGCGCGATGTGCGCCCCGCGAGCCGCATGCCCGAGACCGGCGCCGACCCCTGGCAGGCCAAGCCCGGCGCGCCGCCCGCCGCGCCCAAGGACGAAGCGGCCGAAACCGCCGAGGCGCTGCTCATCACCCGCACCATGGTCGCCGCCGCGCGTGCCGATGGCGTGACCGACGCCGCCGAACGCGCCGCCATCGCGCAGCAGTTGGATGCCGCCGGCCTGACGGCCGCGGATCGCGACCGTGTGCTGGCCGATTTCGACGCGCCGCTTTCCCCCGAAGCGCTGGCCAAGCAGGCCGGGGACCCGATGCTGCGCGCGCAGCTCTACGCCGCCGCGGTCGCCGCGATGGGCGAGATCAGCGCACCTGAACGCGAATGGCTGGCGAAGTTCGGCGCCGCCCTGAAACTGGACGCCGCGGCGCGCGAGGCGATCGAGCGGCGCCTCAGCTGATGATCCGCGCGATGACGCCCGATGACGTCGCCCAGGCCGTCGCCTGGGCGGCGCGCGAGGGCTGGAATCCGGGCCTGTCGGATGCACCCGCTTTCCTCGCGCAGGACCCGGGCGCCTTCCTGATGGCCGAGCGTGACGGCGGCATGGCCGCCTGCATTTCCGTCACGCAATACGGTGAAGGCTTCGGCTTCCTGGGCTTCTACATCGCAGCGCCCGAGGTACGCGGGCAGGGCCTGGGCCTGGCTGTGTGGAAGGCCGGTATGGCGAGGCTGGCCGGCCGCGTCGTGGGCCTCGACGGCGTGGTCGCGCAGCAGGCCAATTATGTGAAATCCGGCTTCCATTTCGCCTGGAACAATGCGCGCTATGTGGCGCAGGCGCCGCGCGTCGCGCCGCCCGATGCCATGCTGCCACGCGCGCATTCCGTGCCCTTCGACGCGCTGGTCGCCTACGACGCTGCCTGCTTCGGCGCCCCCCGCCCGGCCTTCCTGCGCGCCTGGATCGACACGCCCGGCCATGTCGCGCTGGTGCTGCCGGGCTTGCGCGGTTTCGGCGTGGTGCGGCCGGCGCGGCATGGCAGCAAGATCGGTCCGCTCTTCGCCGATGACGCGGCCGGCGCGCGGCGCCTCTTCGCGGCACTGGTGGCCGCAGCACCCCCTGGCCCCATCACGCTGGACGTGCCCGAGGACCACCAAGCCGCCGTCGCCATCGCGCGCGAGGCCGGCATGGACAAGGTGTTCGAAACCGCGCGCATGTACACCGCCGCCCCGCCGCCCATGGCGCGCGACAGGCTGTTCGGCATCACCAGTTTCGAATTGGGCTAGCGCGCCGCCCGGTCGCGCATTATCTCCCGATCAAACCTGGGAGAAACATCCATGATCACCCGCCGCAGCGCCATCATTGCGCCCGCCATCCTCGCCGCGCCCGCCGTGCAGGCCCAGGCCTGGCCCGCGCGCCCCATCCGCATGGTCGTGCCCTGGCCGCCCGGCCAGGCGACCGACCTGATCGGCCGGCTCTTCGCGGAAGCCCTGACGCAGCGGCTGGGTGTGCCCGTCACGCCGGAAAACCGCGCCGGCGCCGGCGGCACCATCGGCACCGATGTGGTCGCGAAGGCCGCGGGCGATGGCTACACGATCCTGGCCGCCTCGGCGGGCCCCGTCACCATTTCGCCGCTGGTGCAGCGCGTGCCCTATGATGTTGCGCGCGACCTGGCGCCGATCGCACTCGGCGGCACCTCGCCCTATGTGCTGGTGACGCACCCGAATTTCCCGGCGCAGAACCTGGCCGAATTCATCGCCCGCGTGCGCGCGGCACCGGGGCGGCACACCTTCGCCTCCTCCGGCACCGGCGCCACGGCGCATCTGGTCAATGAGTTCTTCAATTTCACCGCCGGCATCGAGGCCGTGCACGTGCCCTTCCAGGGCAGCACGCCGGCCATCACGGCCATCCTGGGCGGCCAGGTGGACTACACGCTGGAAACCGCGGCCGCGACCATGCCGCATGTGCGCGCCGGCCGCCTGCGCGGCTATGGCGTGTCGCTGCGCGGTGCGGGTGCCATCACCAATGACCTGCCGACCTTCTCGGCCTTCTTCAACAATCCGGGCTTCCACATGGGCGCCTGGATCGGGCTGATGGCGCCGGCCAGCACGCCGGCCGCCATCCAGGAAAGGCTGGCCCGCGAATCCATGGCCTGGCTGGCCACGCCGGAGGCGCGCGAGCGCTTCGCCACGGTCGGGCTTGCGATGGATGTGCGCGGCCCGGCCGAATTCTCGGCCTATCTGGCATCGCAGCGCACGATGTTCACCGATGTGGTGCGCCGCGCCAATATCCGGGCGGAGTGATGCGCATGCATCGCAGAAGCCTCGCCGCGCTGCTGGCTGCACCGGCCATTGCGCAGGCACAGGCCTGGCCCGGTGGGCGGCCCGTGCGCATCATCGTGCCCTGGACGCCGGGGCAGGCGACCGACATCGTCGCGCGGCTTTTCGCCGATGGTCTGGGGCCGCGCATCGGCACCAATTTCGTGATCGAGAACCGCGCCGGCGCGGGCGGTTCCATCGGCACGGATGCGGTGGCCAAGGCGGCGCCGGATGGCTTTACGCTGCTTGGTGCGTCCTCCGGCCCGATCTCGATCAACCCTCTCGTGCAGCGCATGCCCTATGACGTGGAGCGCGACCTGACCGGCGTGGCGCTGGGCGGCATGGCGCCCTTCGTGCTGGTCTCGCACCCCAATTTCCCGGCGCAGACCATCACGGAATTCGTGGCGCGGCTGCGCGCATCGCCGGGGCGATACACCTTCGCATCGTCCGGCACCGGCGCCACGGCGCATCTGATCACGGAATTCTTCAATTCCGTGGCCGGGGTGCAGGCGGTGCATGTGCCCTTCCAGGGCAGCGCGCCGGCGCTGACCGCAATCCTGGGCGGGCAGGTGGACTTCACGATGGAAACCGCGGCCACGACCATGCCGCATGTGCGCGCCGGCCGCCTTCGGGCCTATGGCGTGTCACTGCGGCAGGACACGCCGCTGGCCGAGGGCGTGGCACCCATCGCGCGCAGCCTGAACGCGCCGGAATTCGACATCGGCGCCTGGATCGGGCTGATGGCGCCGGCCGCGACACCGCCCGCGATCATCGAGCGCCTCTCCGCCGCATCGCTGGAATGGCTGGCCGAACCCACGACGCGCGAGCGTTTCACCAGCGCCGGGTTGCAGATGCAGCCGATGGGCGCGGCCGCGATGAACGCGTTTCTGCGTGACCAGCGCGCGGTGTACGAGAATGTCGTCCGCCGCGCGAATTTGAGCGCGGGGTGATGTTCGAGACCCTCGCGGTCGAGACCGCCGCGCCGCATGTGCTGCTGCTGCGGCTGAACCGCCCGGCAGCGTCCAATGCGCTGAACACGCAGATGGGCCGCGACCTGCTGGCCTTCTTCCAGCATGTGCCGGAGGGCACGCGCGCCATCGTGCTGACCGGCGCGGGCGAGCGCGCCTTCTGCGCCGGCGGCGACCTGAAGGAGCGCAACGGCATGACCGATGCGCAATGGCAGGCGCAGCATGAGGTGTTCGAACGCGCATACTGGGCTTTGATGGACTGTCCCTTGCCCGTCATCGCGGCGGTGAATGGCGCAGCCTTCGGCGGTGGCTGCGAAATGGCGCTGGCCTGTGACTTCGCCTATGCCGCCGAGACGGCGCGCTTTGCCCTGACCGAGGTCACGCTGGGCATCATGCCCGGCGCGGGCGGCACGCAGAACCTGCCGCGCGCGGCAGGTTCGCGCCGCGCCAAGGAGATCATCTTCACCGGCCTGCCCTTCACCGCGGCCGAGGCGCTGGAATGGGGCGTGGTGAACCGCGTGCTGCCGGCCGCCGAATTGCTGCCCGCCGCACTCGCCACCGCGCAGCGCATCGCCGCCAATGCACCGCTGGCGATCCGCCAGGCCAAGACATCCATCCGCTTCGGCGCCGAGACCGACCTGCATTCCGCCCTGCGGCTGGAGGTCGAGGCCTATAACCGCCTGGTGCCGACCGAGGACCGGCGCGAAGGTGTCGCCGCCTTCAACGAGAAGCGGGCGCCGCGTTTCCAGGGCCGCTGAACCAGCCCGGCGCCAGCACCCAGACCAGGTTGAATTCCGCGATCAGATCGCGCGCCGGGTCATGGCTGGCCCGCGCCAGCGCAATGGCCCCCTCATCGCCCAGCACATACAGCGTGCGCGGCTCCCAATCGCCGCTGCCCAGGCGGCGCGCCATGTCGCTGTTCACGGCGGCCACGCGCGCGGGGTCGATGCGCGCCAGGTACACCGCATCCGTCTCCAGCCCGCGCGTGGCGGCCAGCACGGCCACCTCTTCCCACCAGGCGGCCTGCATGCCGGTGGGCACCAGGCGGATGCGGTCATAGCGCGTGGTCGCCTCCAGCCAGAACGGGTCATGCAGGCGCAGCGGCACCACCGAAGCCGGTGGCGCGAAGTAGCGCGCCAGCCGCGCGAAGCCCGGCTGCAGATCGGCGAATTGCACCAGCAGCAGCACGGCCAGAGCGGCGCTGGCGCGCGCGGGCCCCACACGCCGCAGCAGCGCCAGCACCGCGCCCAGCAGCGCGGCGTACAAGGCGGGCCAGAAGAAACGCTCGGAAGCGCGTAGCGCATCGGCCAGCGCATCCACCCGCGCGGGCAGGGTGAACAGCTCCAGCACATGGCCCGCGATCGAGACGCGATGCGTCACCGCCAGCACCCACATGCCGAAGCAGGCCAGGATCAGCGGCCAATGCGCTCGCCAGATCGCGCGGGCACGCGGCCATGCCGCCCACACGCCAAGGCCGATCAGCAGCAGCCCGCCCAGGCCGGGTGTGGAATGGCCAATTTCCAGATGGTCCGGTTCTGGAATCGCGGGCAGGAAGCGGCTCCAGACGCCGGCGGAAAACGGCGCCAGCAGGTCCAGCTGCATATGGCCATAGCCGCCCCAGGTGCCGCCGAACCC
>JAIXVH010000288.1 GCA_027483125.1 Acetobacteraceae bacterium
CATGTGGCCGAGGCACTATCCTATCGCCGCCGCGCCTGAGGCGTGGCAGAATCCCGCCATGCGCCTGCTGCTGCTGTTCCTGCTGCTCGCCGCGCCCGCCTGGGCGCAGACGCCCCCCTGCCCGCGCGACGCCACTGGCCTGCGCGCCGATGCCACATTGAATTGCGCCTGCACCCCCGAAGCCGCGGCGCAGGCGACCAGCATCTGGGGCACGGAATTCTACACCGCCGACAGCCAGCTATGCCGCGCCGCCGTGCATGTCGGCGCCATCACCCGGCGCGGCGGTGACATCACCATCCGCGTCACCGAGGGCCAGCCGCGCCATCCGGCCAGCTTGCGCAACGGCATCCGCAGCAGTGATTCGGGTGCGGCGCGGCTGTCCTTCCGCTTCGAGGGCCTGCCCGAATTCCCGCAGCCGCGCCTCTGCCCGGACACCATGGCCACCTTCCCGCGTGGCGCGTCACTCACCTGCATCTGCACCGGTGAGGCCGCTTTGCGCACCCCCACCGTCTGGGGCAGCGGCCCCTACACCGCCGACAGCCATATCTGCCGCGCTGCGCTCCATGCCGGGGTGATTCCCGTCACCGGCGGCCAGGTGGAGGTGAACCTGGTCGAAGGCCCGGCCAGCCATCCGGGCTCCATGCGCAATGCCGTGCAGACGCGGGATTTCGGCGCCTTCGCGCGCAGCTTTTCGTTTGTCGGCCCGCAGGCCACGGCGCCGCGCGAACCCATGCAGGGGCCGGTGGCGGAAAGCCTGGCCACGCAGGGCCGCGTCTCGCTCTATATCCATTTCCGCACCGGCTCGGCCGAGCTGGAAGCGGCCGCGACACCCGTGCTGGAGCAGCTGCGCGCCGCACTCACCGCGCGGCCCGAGATGCGCCTGCAACTGCTGGGCCATACCGACAACCAGGGCGGCCCTGCCATCAACAACCCGCTCTCGGCCCGGCGCGCGGCGGCGGTGCGGGACTGGCTGGGGCGCCATGGGGTGGCGGCGGCGCGCATCACCACCGATGGTCGTGGCCAGAACGAACCCATCGCCGACAATGCCACCGATGCCGGGCGCGCGCTGAACCGCCGCGTCGAGGCGATCCGACAGGACTGACAGCCGATGATCTTGGGCCTTGGCAGTGACGTGGTGGATATCCGCCGCATCCAGGAGGTGCTGGACCGCCATGGCGAACGCTTCCTCGCGCGCATCTTCACCGAGGAGGAACGCCGCAAGGCCGAACGCCGCACCGAGAAGATCCGGGTGGCCACCTATGCCAAGCGCTTCGCCGCGAAGGAGGCCGCGAGCAAGGCGCTGGGCACCGGTTTCCGCGCCGGCGTGTTCTGGCGCGACCTGGGCGTGGTGAACTTGCGTTCGGGCCAGCCGACCATGGCGATGACGGGCGGGGCGGCGGCGCGGCTCGCGCGTATCACGCCCGCCGGCATGGTGGCGGATGTGGCGCTGACCATGACCGATGAGTTTCCCT
This sequence comes from Acetobacteraceae bacterium, assembly GCA_027483125.1. Classification (GTDB taxonomy): domain Bacteria; phylum Pseudomonadota; class Alphaproteobacteria; order Acetobacterales; family Acetobacteraceae; genus Rhodovarius. The sequence goes on from JAIXVH010000288.1 coordinate 1,473, forward strand.
ATGCGCAGGCCATGGTGATCATCAGCGCGCGGCCGGCCGGCTAGCAGGCCGCCTTCCTTGACACCCCCAGGCGAGGGGGCCACACCCGCGCCAGAGCTTCCCATGGACCCAATGAACACCGCGATCCCGAAGAAGAAATCCGGCGGCTGGGGCGAGAGCATTCGCACCATCCTCTATGCCGCGCTGATCGCGATCGGCATCCGGACCGTGGCGTTCGAGCCGTTCAACATCCCCTCGGGCTCCATGATCCCGACGCTGCTGGTGGGCGACTATCTGTTCGTCTCCAAATACAGCTACGGCTATTCGCGGCACTCGATGCCGTTCAGCCCGAACCTGTTCGAAGGCCGCATCTGGGGCGCGCTGCCCGCGCGCGGGGATGTCGCCGTCTTCAAGCTGCCGCGTGACACCAGCCAGGACTACATCAAGCGCATCATCGGCCTGCCGGGCGACCGCATCCAGGTGATCCGCGGCGTGCTGCATGTGAATGGCGAACAGGTCCGCCGCGAGGCCATTGGCCCCTTCATCGTGGAGGGTGACGGCCCGCGCGTCAGCGTGCGGCTGTATCGCGAAACCCTGCCCGGTGGCCGCGTGCACCAGATCGTGGAGCAGACCGATGACGGGCCGCTCGACAACACGCAGGAATTCGTGGTGCCGGCCGGCCATGTCTTCGCCATGGGCGACAACCGCGACAACAGCCTGGACAGCCGCGTCCTCAGCGCGGTCGGCCCGATCCCGATCGACAATCTGGTGGGCCGGGCGGAGTTCATCTTCTTCTCGGTCGATGGCTCCTCGGCGATCTGGGAAGTGTGGAACTGGCCCTTCGCGATCCGCTGGTCGCGCCTGCTGACGGCCGTGCGGTGAGCCGCCGGGGCGCACCCGCGTGAATACGCTGCAGGAGCGCCTGGGACACCAGTTCCAGCGCCCCGAATTGCTGGAGCATGCGATGACGCATCGCTCCTCCACCGGCCCCGGCCGCGGGCACCTGGCCAGCAATGAACGCCTGGAATTCCTGGGCGACCGGGTGCTCGGCCTGTGCATCGCTGAATGGTTGTCCGAACGCTACCCGCATGAGCGTGAAGGCGATCTGGGCAAGCGCCTGGCGGCGCTGGTCTCGCGCGACACACTCGCACCCATTGCGGAAAATCTCGGCGTGCCGAGCGCGCTGCGCATCCCGCCTGCCGAACATCGCACCGGCCTGCGCGAACGCGCCAATGTGCTGGCCGATGCGCTGGAGGCGGTGCTGGGCGCCATGTTTCTCGATGGCGGGCTGGATGCGGTGCGCCAGCTGGTGCGCCGCGAATGGGCGCCCTTGATGGACAGCACGCCCGCGCCGCCCATGTCGCCCAAGACGCGGCTGCAGGAATTGACCCTGGGCCGAGGCGCGGGCCTGCCGATCTACGAATCGCTCTCGACCACCGGCCCCGCGCATGCGCCGATCTTCGAAGTGCGCGTGACCGCACTCGGCCGCAGCGCCGATGGCATGGGCGAGAGCAAGCGCGCCGCCGAAACCGCGGCGGCCGAAAACTGGTTGAATGATACATGACATCCTGTTCGATCATCGCCGTGATCGGCGCGCCCAATGCGGGCAAATCCACGCTGGTCAACGCGGCCTCGGGCACCAAGGTGTCCATCGTCTCGCCCAAGCCGCAGACGACACGCTTCAGGATTCGAGCCGTGGTGATGCGCCCGCCGGCGCAGCTGATCCTGACCGACACGCCAGGCATCTTCGCGCCCCGCCGCCGGCTGGACCGCGCCATGGTCGCCGCCGCCTGGGGGGGCGCCACGGATGCCGATATGGCGCTGCTGGTGGTCGATGCGAAAGCCGGCCTGACCGAGGCGCTGAGCGCCATCCTGGAACGCGTGAAGCAGCTGCGCGTGCCGGTCTGGCTGGTGCTGAACAAGGTGGACCTGATCGACCGCCCGGCCCTGCTGCCGCTGACCGCGGCCCTGACGGCGGAGGTGCAATTCGCCGAGACCTTCATGATCAGCGCCACCAAATCCGACGGTGTGGACCGGCTGCTGGATGCGCTCGCCGCGCGCGCCCCGGCCGGCCCCTGGCTGTTCCCGGAGGATGAGCTCTCGGACCTGCCCAACCGCATGCTGGCGGCCGAGGTGGTGCGCGAGCACATCCTGCGCCTGACGCATGAGGAAGTGCCGCACCACGCCAGCGTCGAGACCGAATCCTGGACCGAACGCCCCGATGGTTCGGCGCGCGTGGACTGCACCATCTATGTCAGCCGCGCCGGGCAGAAGGCGATCATCATCGGCGATGGCGG
>JAIXVH010000255.1 GCA_027483125.1 Acetobacteraceae bacterium
CTGACACCCACGCTCGAGAAGGTTGTGCGCGCCGCCGGCGGCCGCGTGCGCCTGGTCAAGATCGACATCGACAAGAACCGCAGCCTGGTCCAGCAGCTGACCCAGATGGGCCTGCCGCTGCAAAGCGTGCCCACGGTTGCCGCCTTCTGGCAGGGCCAGATCGCCGACATCTTCCAGGGCGCCCTGCCCGAGAGCGATGTGAAGCGCTTCATCGAGGCGCTGCTGAAGATGGCCGGCGGGCAGATGCCGGGCGCCGACCTGCTGGCCGAGGGCAAGGCATTGCTGGAAGCAGGCAAGGCGGTCGAGGCCTTCGAACTCTTCGCAGCCCTCGCCGAGCAGGAGCCCGAAAATGCCGAGGCGCTGGCCGGCCTCGCGCGCTGCTATCTGGCGCTGGGCGAGGAGGAGCAGGCGCAAGGCATGCTCGCCGACATGCCCGCCAAGATCGCCGAACACGCCGAGATTGTCGCCGTCCGCTCGCAGATAGAACTGGCCATCGCAGGCCGCGAGGCCGCGGGCAAGACCGGCGAATTCGAACGCCGCCTGGCCGCCGACCCTGATGACCATGAGGCGCGCATCGAACTGGCCATCGCGCTGAATGCCATGGACCAGCGCACCGAAGCGGCCGATGCCCTGTTCGCCGCGATGAAGCGCGACCCCGCCTGGAACGACCAGGCCGCGCGCAAGCAGCTGCTGAAGTTCTTCGAGGCCTGGGGCTTCATGGACCCCGCCACCGTCAAGGCGCGTCGCCAGCTCTCCACCATGCTGTTCAAATAGAGCGTGCCCGCCTTCACCACACGCTTCGAGGATCTGCCGGGCGAGATCCCGGTCTTTCCCCTGGCTGGCGCCCTGCTGCTGCCGCATGGCCGGCTGCCGCTGAACATCTTCGAACCACGCTATTTGGCGATGGTCGAGGATGCGCTGGCCGCAGGCCGCGTGCTCGGCATGATCCAGGGCGATCCCTCCCGGCCCAGGACGGATCGCGGCACCGCTATCTATGGCGTGGGCTGCCTCGGCCGCATCACCTCCTTCTCCGAGACCGATGACGGGCGCTATCTGATCACGCTTTCCGGGCTGCTGCGCTTCCGTGTGCAATCCGAAACCGAGATGCGCCGTGGCTATCGCCGCATGGCGGTGGATTTTGCCGGCTTTGCCACGGATATGGAGCCGCTGCCCGCCGCTGACAGCCTGCCCCGGGCCGAACTGCTGGACCTGCTGCGCCCCTATTTCCGCACCCAGGGCATGGAGGTGAACTGGGAAGCCGTGGAAAAGACGCCCGAGGCCATGCTGGTCACCACGCTGTCCATGCTCTGCCCCTTCTCGCCCGCCGAGAAACAGGCATTGCTGGAAGCCGCTGATCCGGCCGCGCGCAGCGCCATGATGGTCACGCTGATGCGCATGGCGCTGCATGGCGACAGCGGCGAAGGCGGCCTGCCCAGTTGAGGGCACTGGTGGTCCTGCTGCTGTTGGCCGCCTGTGCCATGCCGCCGCCGCCCGCCATGCCGCCACCCATCCCCTACCCGCCCGAGACGCGTGAGCGCCTCGCGCGCTTCGCCATCGCCGAATGGCAGGCCTGGGGCTGCCTCTCCCAGGGGCTGGCCGGCCCGCCGCTGACCCCGGGCTGCGACACCACGCGCCCGCCCGGCCGCGGCGCGGAGTCGGAGACCGCGAATTTCCCCGCCGTGCTCGCCTATTGGCGCGCCACGCTGGAATCGCCCATCCCGGCCAATCGCGCCCGCTACCTCGCCAGCCTGCGCGGCGAGGCGGCGCAAAGCTGGGCCGAACCCTTCTGGTCCGCCGCCTTCATCTCCTGGCTGATGGCCACAGCCGGCGTGGACCGCACCGAGTTCCGCCCCGATGCCGCGCATTCCCTCTATCTGGACCACCTGGACGCCATGGCCGCCGCCTGGCCGGACAGCGCGCCCTTCATCACCCATGAGGCCTGGGCGCGCGCGCCCGCGCCGGGCGACCTGCTCTGCGCTGATCGCAGCAGCCGGCCGCTGCCCGCATGGTCCGCGCGCGCGGCCGAACGTGGCCAGTTCCGAGCCATGCATTGCGACCTGGTGGTCGCGACCGGCGCGGGCGTGATCGAGGCCATCGGCGGCAATCTCGGCGATGCCGTGACGCTGCGCCGCATCCCCGCCGATGCCGATGGCCTGGCCCGCGGCTTCCTGGTGGTGGTGGAGAACCGCCTGGGCCGCCTGCCGCCCTTCGGCACGGCGTTCAGCCGCCGCGCAACTCCACCGAGACCAGCCTGACCCAGGGCAACACGCCTGCGGGGATCCCATCCATGCTGGCCAGCAGGCGGATGGAATGGGGGCCGGCAGCCAATGGCAGGCGCAGCATCGCATGGCCATCGGCCGCGATCTCCACCGACTGATCCTGCGCTGTGACGCGCACCGCGCGGCTGGCAGCAAGCGCGACATGCAGCACGCCCGGCGCCATTGCCTCCAGGTGCAGCCAGGCCTCGGCGCCGGCCATCTGGCAGCCATTCTCGGCCGGTGGGCGCCAGCCTTCGGCCAGCATCAGCCGCAGCGGATGCGCCACAGGATGAAGCGCCGGCGCACGGGCATGCGGGCCCAGGATCGGGCCTGGCACGAAGCGCAGCCCGGGCGGCAGGCGCGGCCGCGCGGGCTCACCGGCCTGTGCGGCATCCACCGCCATGCCCATGCAGGCGTCGATGATGGTGGTGGCCACCTCGGGCCAGTCGCGCGGGGAGAAGCGGGCGGCCATATCGGCCTCGAGGCCGGCGCGCCAAGCATGGTCGGTGATCAGCCGGCGGAACAGAGGCACCGCGGCATCCGCATCCTCGGGGTCGATCAGCAGGGCATGGCCCTCGCCCACCTCGGGCATGGAACCGCGCTCGGATGTGACGCAGAGCTTGCCGCGCGCCATGCTCTCACCGATCGGCAGGCCCCAGCCCTCGATCAGGCTGGGAGCGGCGGTGAACAGGCAGTTCTGGTAGAGCGTCTCCAGCGCCGTATCGGACAGGCCGGGCATGATGCGCAGCAGCCCGTCCAGCCCGCCGGTCTCGGCCAAGGCGGTCTCGAGCTCGGAATAATCCCAGCCCGGCTTGCCGGCCAGCACCAGGATCGGCGGGCGCAGCCCGCAGGCCAGCAGCCGGGCCCAGACGCGCACCAGCAGCGCATGGTTCTTGCGCCGTTCGATGGTGCCGACCGAGAGCACGAAAACCTGTCCGCGCAGCGCGGCAATGCTGTCGGGCCAATCGCCGGCGGGCGCTGCCGGCCGCATCGCATGCGCCAGCGGCGTTACCGCCACCGGGCGCGGGGGCAGGCCATGGGCGTCGATGGCGGCCTCGACCTCGGTGCCGGTGTGCCGGCTATTGGCGATGAAGCCATGCGCGCCGAGCAGCACCTCGCCCACCACGCCGTTGAACAGCTGCACCTGGTCGGCCATGCATAATTGCGGATGGGTCAGCGGGATCAGGTCGTGCAGCAGCACGATCTCCACCGCGCCCGCGCGGCGCAGGGCGGCGTGCAAAGGCGGGCTGCCCTCATTCAGCCAGAAGGCGCCGGGCTGAAGATAGCGCAGCCCCGGCCGCGGGCTGGCCGGGCGCGCGCCGCGCACCAGGCGGTCGATCAGCGCGCGCATCGGCGGGCTCGCGCCCTGCCCGGCCTCGATCATCGGCAGCAACTCGCCCACGGCCTGGGGCGAGAGCGCCCAGAACACATCGCTCCAGGGCCGGGTCAGGACGAAGCCGATCCGCGCAGGCTGCGCGCTGGCATGCTGCATCAACGCGGTGATGACGCGGTGGATGCCCGAGAGATTGGCGTTGTGCCGCAGATAGATCAGCAGGTCGGTCAGGTCGATCCACAGCGCGGCTGCATCGGCATCAGCATCGGGGGCCGGCTCCAGGCCCAGGCCGAACTGGCCGCAGGCCTCGGCGATCTGCGCCTCGGTCGCGCCAGCGGCACGCGCACGGATGGCGAAGGGCGGGATATCCGCCTCGCGCCCGCGCTGGAACAGGAAGCCCGCGCGGAACAGCTGCGCGTCCGGATTGTCCGGGGCGAGTGCGGCGGCCTCAGCGTAGAGCGCATCGGCCTCGGCCAAACGGCCCTGCGCGTGCACGCAATGGGCCAGCATGCACCAGCCCACGGCATCATCAGGCCGGTCGGCCAGGTATTGGCGATAGAGCGCTTCGGCATCGGCCAGCCGGCCCGCGCGGCGCAACCGGTCGGCGGACAGACGCAGCCTGGCGGAGGTCCGCCAAGGCTTGCGCGCGAGCACGCGGCGCAGCCATCCCCTCATGCCATGCCAAGCACATGCTTCATGTCGTACAGCCCGGCGGCGCGGCCCTTCGCCCAGGCCGCGGCCTGCACCGCGCCCACCGCATAGGCCGCACGGTCGAAGCTGCGATGGGTGAGCGCGATATGCTCATTGGCGGCGGCGAAGAGC